>JAZALG010000071.1:0-32250 GCA_036229545.1 Planctomycetota bacterium
ATAGCCCCCAGGATTTCCAAATCGTCCTAGCCGACCATCAGATGAGGCTGGCAGCCGTCCGACTCTCACAGTTCGGGACCATTCCATGGCCCAGGACCCACACGGGATTTCAGTACCCGAACAAAAGCGTCTTGCGGACAACCCGCATCCCCCTTTTCTTCTTTGCGGCCCAAAATCCGAATCTAGACCTGTCTGCCATCAAGTTTATCGGTTTCGTCTACGACCAAACCGACTCGGCTGATCTCCGCATCGATAACATCTCCTTTTCGGACTGACCCATGTTTCGCGCCCTGATATTCCTCGCCTTTCTTTTCGCTGTGGCTTGGGTTGCCTCTGGTCAACCAGAAGCGCCACCCGTCGCTTCGACCATTTTTATCGACAACGTGCGAATCGAGGATGTCAGCCAACCGTTCCAACCTGAACACGGGCCCGCACTGGTCTTAGATCGCAAGGTCATCATCCATGGAAGGGGCTTCTACGGGACCGCATTTGGCCCCGATGTCCGTTTTGAAACCCCCGACGGGCTCGCGGTCGACGCCGTCAAAGTGCTCCTCGATCACGGACGGCAAATTTCGGCATGGCCTCCGCCCAACCTGCGGGGACCCGTCACGGTTGTGGTGGTCAACCCCGACCGCGAGATGGCTTCCTGGGCAACGGGGCTGTAGATCTTAAAAGGCGCTACTCAAGGACGAGGTAGAACCCCTCCTTTGGCAAAGTTCTCGGGGTGAGAAAATCCCTCGCCTTTTGAACGAGGTCTTCCACGTTCAAGCCCCCAAGTCGCTCTTCCCCGCCACTTCCTTCTCTCGCCGCCTCCAGATGATCGGTTGCAGATTGCAAGAGACGGTCCGCTCCATCGTGGTGATCACGTTCACGGTTCAGAGCACAGGCCGCAAGTTGAATCAGTCCCTGAAGCCACTCCCGCTGAACACTCTCCCTTCCTTCGCAGGCATGCCAAGCCCCCTCCCAAATCTCGTGCGCCTCCCACCACCAGCCCCGGTTGAAAAAGTCCACGCCTCGCAAATAGGGCGGGTGCTCTCTCCACGACTCCAGAGAACAGAAAGGCGGAGGAAGAGGGCGCTCCCCGAAGGCATAGCCACCCTTTTGGGCGAAGGGGTGGGGGTTTTTCCCAGGCACGAACCGGTAAGGCGGGAAAGGCTCCTCGGGTCGCCACAAATCGGGGGCGTCTTCGGGCAGGCTCTCACCGTCTAGAAAGACCGTCATCCTCCGCTCCATGGGACAGCAGCCGAGTGCTGAGCAGGGGGCGCCCCCCCTTCCTCCTCGGACTCCAGCCACTGATGGGGAAGATGCACTTGCCTCCCATCTCCGCCCCGTTTCCCTCTGATCACCCGCAGGGCGGTTTGAGGGAAGGTGAGGGAGGGGTCCATCTCGGCCAGAATCTCCGCCATCTGATCGAGAGAGTCAATGTGCTGGAGACGCTGGCGAATCCCTGCTGACCCTTCGAATCCTTTTGTGTACCAGGTGCACCACTTACGCATCTCAAGGATCCCCTTTCGGTCCCCAAAATATTCCACCAGCAGTCGAGCGTGGTCGAGGAGAAGGGAAGTCACCTCTCCCAGAGAGGGGGGGGCGTCCGGCTCCTGCCCGTTGAAAACCTGAGCCAATTCGCGAAAAAGCCAAGGTCGTCCAAGACAGCCTCGACCAATAATCACTCCGTCGCACCCCGTCTGTCGCATCATGCGAAGAGCATCCCAGCATTCCCAGATATCCCCATTCCCGAGAATCGGGATGGATGAGGCTTCCTTCACCTTGGCGATTTCATCCCATCTGGCCAGACCCCCGTAGTGGTCTTGCGCCGTGCGACCGTGCACCCCCATCCATCGACATCCGGAATCCGTCGTCGCCTGCAAAGCATCACGCCATGTGAGCCGGTCATCATCGAGGCCTAAGCGGATCTTCGTGGTCACGGGGATCTCCCCGGCTGCCTGGACGACGGCTGAAAGAACCTTTCCCATCAAGCGCGGGCGTGCCGGAAGAGCTGACCCACAACCGCGTCCCGTGATTTTGCGCACCGGACATCCCATGTTGATGTCGATGTGATCCACGCCAACTTCCTCCACAAGGAAAGAAGTCGCCGTGGCCATTTCCGTCGGATCGGCCCCGAAGATCTGGAGCGAGCGAAAGGACTCGTCCGCGGCAAAAGACGCCATCTTCAGAGATCGGGCGTTGCGGTCGGCCAAACCACGGGAATGAACCATCTCTGCCACATAGAGGCCGGCTCCCATCTGGCGACACAATCTTCGAAAGGGAGGATTCGTCACCCCGGCCATCGGTGCGAGCACCACCGGGGGCCAGATGCTTGTCTCCTCAGTCAGGAGAAGAGGAGCGAACTCTCCCTCCTGCGCCGGAAGCACGTCCTCATTGATTTCTGATCGTATGGCCATCGGCCCCTATGGTACTCCCTCGCCCCTCGTCTCGCCGGAGCGCCAGGTCCGTCACGGACAGGTGCCTGAAAGGCCCATGTCCTCCCAATGATTGGCGACCCCAGTCAGAAGTTGCTCTGAGTGGATCTGCTCTGCTGGCCAGGATCGTTCAAAACCATCGGTGGAACTCTTGGATGTTGCATCCACCCCGATGCGACGCGGATGCCATCCTGGATGCGACTTGAGGGTGGGATCGTGTACAGGATTCCCTGAGCGATGGATATCGCGCTCCGGATCAATGTGGCTAAGAAGAAGCCATAACAGGCGGACAGGATCGTCGAGTTGCTCTTCCCCGTCGAACACCAGGACGCGGTCCGTCACAGAACTCCATCCCTTCTTTTGACCGACCTCCCAAATTTTTTCGATCGTCACCCGAGGAATGCTGGGCTGTGTTTTCTCCACCGAGACCGCAACAGCTCCCGCCTCGATCACCATCACCTGCTCCACCCCTGGGACGGCACGAAGTCCCTCTTCCACGACGTCCGGATCATCATTCAACGAAGAACTCTTCGAATAACCATTGTTTTCACCGGGGAAGGGGCGCGTCAGGTCCACGCACATCTTCGACCCAAAATGCAGGGATCGGCTCGCATGGTCGAGGGTCTCGGTAGGCCCGAACACAAACTCCAATCCGCTCCCCACATCGAGTCGATCGAGGAGAAACGAGACAAGGGCTTCATCGTCCAAAAGGTCGGGGCCTTCTTCATCAAAGACCACAACCACCTTGGTAAACATCGCTTGGCCCAGCCCCCAGACTGTGTGAGCGACCTTATGCCCCTGGCCGGGATAATCCTTCTTGATGCGCAAGAGCATGAGATTGTGGAAGACGCCCGCGAAGGGCAACCGCATGTCGAGGACCTCTGGCATCACCTTCCGTTGGAGGGGCAGGAAGAGCCTCTCAATTGCACCGGCCATGTAGCAGTCTTCCTGAGGGGGCGGACCGACCACCGTGCAATTCCAGATCGGCTCCTTGCGGTGCGTGATCGCTGTGACGTGCATGACGCCGTATTCATCCGCCAGGCTGTAGAAACCCGTGTGATCTCCGAAGGGGCCTTCCGTCCTTCTCTCATCCACGGGAACAAATCCCTCGATGACGAACTCCGACGTTGCCGGAACCTCGAGGTCCACCGTCCGACAGGGAACCATCTCTACGGGATGCCCCTGAAGAAATGCGGCGAAGAGCATCTCATCAACTCCCGGTGGCAGGGGGGCCACCGCTGAAAAGATGGTGGCCGGGCTCGCTCCAACCGCCACAGCGACGGGCATGAACTCACGGCCGAGTTCAGCCGTCCGTCGTAGATGCTCGGCACCCGTATGGTGAGTGTGAACGTGAAAGCCGAGAGTATTTTTGTCGTAGCGCTGCAACCGATACATCCCGCAATTCCGCGCCCCCGACACAGGGTCCTTCGTGAACACGAGAGGGAGCGTGATCACCGGACCGGCATCTTCCGGCCAGGTCCGGAGAATGGGGATTTCAAACAAATCCACATCCTCACCCTCGTGAACAACCTCCTGGCATGGCCCTGTTGTCCGAGAAACTGGAAAAAGTCGTCCCAGCCGTCCCAGAAGGGGAAGCGCCCCCAACTTGTCCCACAAGCCTTTTCGAGGTTTTTCAAGACGGGCTAAGAAGTCACCCACCAAAGGTTCAAGGTCCTCCCGCCTCTCCACGCCACAGACCCGAAGCATGCGTTCATGACTTCCGAAAGCATTGATCAGGACCGGGACGGAACTTCCCTTCACATTCGTGAATAGGAGAGCCTTGTTGGCGTCGCCCCCAGCATGACTCACCCGATCAGCGATCGCAGCAATCTCCAGATCGGGATCCACTTCACGATCAATGCGCAAGAGTTCCCCGGATTGTTCAAGGTCCGACAGAAAAGAACGAAGATTGGGAACTTTCACTGCATCTTCCTCCGGATGGCAGCCCGAGATGATATCCAAGGAGTATCATGGAGCGCCTCCCCCTATCTTCGCTGTGAACACCACAATGTCTTCTTACGAGACCCTCATCAAAGCCGCCGACACCGTGGCTGAAAGACTTGGACGCGCTCCTCTTGGCCTTGTCTTGGGGTCCGGCCTCTCCGAAGCCCTCGATAGCATCGAAAACCCGCGTTTCATGGACTACCAAGAGATCCCGGGGATGCCGAAGCCTACGACAGAAGGACATCGAGGCGCCCTGCTTCATGGTCGTATCGGCGATGTCCCGATTCTCGCCCTCTGTGGTCGAATTCACGTTTACGAAAACTATCCGCTTCCAGAAATCGCGATGCCCGTCCGCCTGCTCTCGATGCTCGGCATTCACACGCTTCTCGTGACGTCCGCCGTCGGATCAACGGATCCCGATCTACTTCCCGGTCAAATCATGCTCGTGGAAGACCACCTCAACCTCTCCGGGATCAACGTTCTGGCAGGAGAACATGAAGCTCGACTCGGGCCTCGCTTCCCCGACGTCAGCCAGGCCTATGATCCTGAAGTTCTCACCATCCTTGAAGACGTCGCCGCCCTCACCGGGCAGCAGGTCAGCCGAGGAATCCTCGCCCATTTCCGCGGCCCCAGTTACGAAACCCCTGCAGAGGTGGCCATGGCTCGTTCCCTCGGCGCACGGGTCGTCAGCATGTCCATGGTTCCTGAGGTCCTCGTCGCTCATCAACGAGGCATTCGCGTCGGCGGAATCGCCAGCGTGACGAATCTCGCAGCGGGACTGGCGGACCAAAAGCTGGATCATGAGGACGTCCTCCGGAACAGCATTACCAATGCTGAGACGCTCCAAGCACTTTTGGCGGGGGCAGTTCCTCGCCTCGCCCATATTCCCTGAGAACAACTCGGACAAGGGTTCGTCATGACACCCCCACCACCTGAAGATCAGACCCTCACGCCATCGGACGAGGAAAGTTGCGAGGACTCCTCTCGGTCCTTTGCACCCCCGGGTGCCACCGTTCTCGTGTCAGAAACTGAAATCCGAGCGAAGGTCTCGGCCATGGGAAAAGAAATCCAGCAGGCCTACGACGGCGAAGAAATCACCGTCGTGGTCGTCTTGCACGGAGCCATGGTCTTTGTCGCTGATTTGATCAGGCAACTCGACATGCCGCTCCATCTCACAGCGGTTGTTGCCAGTTCCTATCGGGGAGCGACGACGAGCCCCACGGATCTTGAGATGCACCTCAATGGCGATCTGGACATTGCCGATCGCCATGTTCTGTTGGTCGATGACATTCTCGATACAGGACGGACACTCAGTCTTTTACGAGAGCGGTGCCTCGAATACGGGCCTCGCTCTGTGAAGGTCGCCGCGCTGGTCGACAAACCCTCTCGGCGCATCGCCGAGATTGAGGCCGATTTTGTGGGATTTCAGATTCCAGATGTCTTTGTCGTGGGATATGGACTCGATTACAACGGCCGCTGGCGCAACCTGCCCGACATCGTCGGCCTCGACGTGGATCAACTCTCCGCCGAGGATCCACCCATGGAAACATCCCCCTCGAGCAACTCAACGGGCTGAGGGAGGGTCACAAAGAGAAGGCAGCCTTCGGCCGAACGCGGGGCATGCACCGATCCAGGGGGGTGGTAGACATAGGTTCCTTCGCCGTAGGTGTTCTCCCCGTCCGTCAACGAGCCGGAGAGAACAAGATACTGCTCACCTTCTGGATGGCGATGGGGCGCATAAGCCGCACCAGGCTCAAACTGCAAGAGCACCGTAGAAAGGCCCGACTCTTCGTCATAACGCAGCTTCTTCCACTGCACGCCATCACTCGGACTCTGACGCCACGGAAGATCTTCGGTTTCGAGGAAGTAACTCACGTTCGAGATTAGTCCAGTGAAGCCATCGCGGTTTCCACGCGCTGAATAAGATCAGCCCGAGCATCGCCTCCCAGAAAAGCCCCTTCCACCGCTCCCATCGTCATCTTGAGCAGCTGTTCCCGGTCGTACCCCCATGTTTTTGATGCGAGTTCGTATTCCCCGGAAAGAGAAATACCGCTCACCGCGGGATCATCGGTGTTCAGGGTGACGCGATGACCTTTTTTCTCCAACATCTCAAACGGGTGAAGGGAAATCTCGGCCACGGCGCCGGTCTGCAGATTACTCGTGAGACAGCACTCGAGAGTGAGTCCAGCGTCAAGCACCCGTGATTGAAGTTCCTCGTCTTCGGCCAGAGTCACGGCATGTCCAAGACGGGAAGCCCCGAGAAGATCCACGGCCTCGGCAATGGACTCCGGTCCGGCAGCTTCTCCCGCATGGACGGTGGCCGGGAGGCCTCCTTCCCGGCAACGACGGAAAGCGGACGCAAGGGCAGCCCCTGAGATGCCTTCAGGCCCAGCGAGATCCACACCCACAACACCACGGTCTGCGTGAGCCAGGGCAAGATCCGCGAGCGCCTCATTCACTTCAGCGGGAAGAATGCGGTACAGGCACAGCACAACGCCCCAACTCACTCCTGTCTGTTTTCCTCCGGCGTCCAATGCGGAAAGGACCTCTGCAAGAACATCTTGGGAAGACCAACGCTCGCTCGCCTGAAGGGCTGGACAGAAACGCACTTCGACGTGAAGAACACCGTCTTGTCGTGCGTCTTCGAGCAACTCCCCCGCAATGCGACCCATGGCGCCTGGCGATTGAAGAACCGGGTAGAAGGAATCGAAGGTCTTGAGAAAATCTTCCAAGCTTCGACAGGAAGGAGAAACCTGCACAAAGGGCAGCAACTCCTCCACCGAATCCGCGGGGAGAGGCACCTCCGCCTGCTGGGCAATCTCAAGAAGCGTTTCCGGCCGCGCCGCTCCGTCCAAATGGCAGTGGAGATCAACCTTTGGGAGGGAACGAATGACGGTCTTGGAAACTGACTCCATGTGCATCACTCGAGAAAACACCTCCGACACAGTGGCCGTCACTCCTCCGAACAGATGGGAGGCGTGCGGATGACAGTGGAGCGGGTGATCGGGATCGAACCGACGACAACAACGTTGGCAACGTTGTGCTCTACCACTGAGCTACACCCGCTTGGTTTCTGTCGTAGAACCCCATTGCATAATGGCAGCCCCCGCCATGGGTCAATAGAGAAACCTGCGGGAATCACGCCCAGGAAGTCGAAGAAGAGCCTCCTTGTCCTGTGATAACCCTCTAACCCTGCAGAACGGGGCTTACTTCCCTGTCCTACGTCGATATGCTGCCTCCCAATGATCCTCTGGCTAATGAGCCGTCTCGCACGCCCCCTCCCGCGTCTCCTCGACGTGGAAGGAGAAGAACTCGTCGAACCGAGTTCCAAGCCCACCATGGAAGAGAGAGCCCGCCTCGCCGCTGAGGCGTTTGAGGCCGTCCCCTTTGAGCCCGGCAACGAGGACAGTCCTTTCGATCTGCTGTTGTCCTTCGCCGCGCGAAGCCAGATCTCGCGAGAAGCCGACCAGAACCCGGACCTCGCGGGAAGAAACCCAATCTACGAAAAGCACTTTCCAGCATTCGAGCCCGTAGAAATTCCGGTCGACGACGACCTTTCGCTCACGGGACATCGCTCAACAGGTGCCCCTGGTGCGCCCGTCATCATCGTCGTCCACGGCATGTTTGACAGCCACACGACTTGGTATGTCGCAGAATACGCTGAACTCCTCAGGCGATGGGGATTTCATGTAGTCGCTCTCGACATGAGAGACCACGGCCAACTTCTCGACAAGTCTCGAACGAGCCTTGGACTCGCTGAGGGCAAAGATCTCTTTCAGGCCGCCCGCGTCCTAGCCCAAGCCGAAGGCGTCTCTGTTGGCATTCTCGGGTTCTCCTTTGGCGGAGCCTGCGCCGTTCGAGCAGCCTATGAAGCCAGCCAAGAGGACGAGGCGGAAATTCTTAAAGGGGGCGTCTTCTCCATGAGTGCGCCCCTCAATATTCACGAAGCCGTTGCCGCATTGGATGACCCGGATCAGCACCTCCCCCGGGGCAATTCTCTGAAAGACCGCTTGGTGATGCGCGGACTCAACCGGACCTTCCAACGACATCTCAAACTCCGCGCCAAGCGTGCCGGTCCGCTGGACTCCCCGATCGATGACTTTGAAAGTTTCATCCGGGCGGTCATTCTTCCGTCCTACCCCAATGAACCGGGTCTCGTCGGAGCCTTCCTCGGAAAAGCCCGTGCCAACCAGGAGGAAATCATGGGAGCCATTCAATGTCCCACGGCCCTTCTCCATAGCGTGGATGACCCAGTTGTCCTGGCCACCCACATGCTCTCCGCTCAGAAGGCCGCCGGAGAGAACTCCTGGGTTACAAGCCGACTTCTCCCCCGCGGGGGCCACCTCGGAGCCGCCTATCTTGATCCCAAGAGCATCCTTGCCATGCTGAACGCTTGGTTTGGAACGCTCCGGGACGGGTAGACCGCACCCTTCTAGGCATCCTCTCCTGCAAGGAAATCGAGGACTCGAGCACCCTTCCCTACACGGACTGCTCCTTCGATCGCTCGCGTCACATAGGCCTTGCCTGTTGCCACAGACTCTTCGACCGATGAGCCCTGGGCCAGTTCCCCTGCGATCGCAGCGCTCAACAAACAGCCTGTTCCATGGACCACCGTCCGTGGCCGCATGCGAGGAGCACCGAACACGACGATGTCTTCTGCGGTTCCAAGGACATCGAGCACCTCTTTCCCTGTGCCGTGCCCTCCGGTAATCAGAACGTTGTGGGGGCCGGTCTGCCGCAACTCCGTGGCCGCGCCCTCCACGTCGTTCCTCACTTCTTCAGGCGTTGTTCCTAAAATTTCCGCCGCCTCATCGGTATTGGGGGTGATGAGTGTTGCCAGGGGAAAAAGTTGACGAATCAAAACCGAGAGGTCTTCTTTCGGAAGAAAACGCGTTCCATCGGAAGCCGCAAGAACCGGATCCACAACGATGGGGACGCCCTTCCTGACCAATGGAAACAAAACCCGTGCCACGGTGCGGATCACCTTTCCGTTAGGAAGGAGCCCCACCTTCACTCCCGTGATGCGCACATCCGATATAACCGTCGCCAACTGCTCTTCGACAAAATCGTTGTCCACCGCTTGGACACGACGCACGCCTTTTGGAGATTGAACGGTCAGTGCCGTCGGAACAGCTGCCCCCGAAAGCCCCAGGCGTAGAAATACCTTCAAGTCGGCCTGGAGCCCCGCCCCGCCTGAGGGATCGCTCCCGGCAATGGTGAGAGGAAAGGGAGAGACGACGGTGTGGCTCAAGAGAAGCCTGCTTCCTTTAGATAACCCAAGGTCATGCGAAGAAGTTCGATTTCACTGACAGGAGAAAGGTCGAGCGCGGTTTGCACGGACCGGCCGTGTAACTCCGCCAGGACAGAAAAGTCGATCTCTCCCAGTCCTGGAGGAAGACCTTCCTGTTCTCCTTGGACATCGTCAAGAGACCAGCCGACAACCCAACGACCTAGATCTTCCATCCACTGACTGTCCTTCTGTCCAAGCCCATGAACCCGGGCAGGTCGATGCCAGTATCCAAGATTCACCTTAGTGAGATCTTCAAAGACAAGGCACAGAGCATCTGTCTCGCAGAGCGGGCCTTCCCGGGGTGCGAGAAGTGCCAGGGGAAGGCCCTGTGTCACCTTCGAGAGTTCATAAAGTCGCCGGCACACCCCCTCCACATCCTCTTCAACCGTCGGCTCAACGATCAGAAGTGAGGCCCGCACCATCGCGGCCACTTGTATCGCTCTGGGTTCCTGCCCCGGTGCCGAACGGACCGCCGCCGTCAGAACACCGGCCAGATCTGCGCCGCCTCTGTCCTCATCGACGACGAGGAGCGCCTGCTCAAGGCCAAGAAGGTCCAGTGCCTCCACAATGGCCTCCTTCTGCAAGGAGTGCTCCCCTAAACAATCCGTTCCGAGAATCATGAAAAAAAACCAACAGAAGCGACCTCTGTTACGTGTGCCACAGTGTGCACAGATCGTGTTGGAGGAGAATACCCATGAAACCTACTGACGTCGCCTTTTCGACCTCAGACTTTCTTCTCTCTCCAACAACCGTAGAAGAGGGGAATTCCCTCTCTTTCAGTTCAAACATCGACTGAACTCCTCACAAGAAGAAGGACTGGATCTCTATCCCAAACAGTCCGAAGCGGGGGTGCCCCTCAGAGAGGCACCCCCGCTTTTTTTATCCCTCGTTGCCTCGGTTTCAGCAGGAAGACGTTGATACCCCTTGAACAAGCGCTCCAACGCAGAAGCCGCGTGGGCTCCCCGCTCAGGACTTAAAGGCTGAAGCCGGTCCATGTGCCGAAGCACACGTCGGTCAGCCACATCGAGACGATTGAAGGCCTGCGCTGCGCGACAAAGCCCTCCGAGGGGGAGAGGCCGAAGACGAGACTCAGTCAGAGGCACAAGGTGTCGTGCCGCCAGGGCCATCACATCCCTTTGAGCGTCACGAACCTGATTCTGGTCGATGAGACGACGTGCGTATCGTCGTCCCACGCGGACCCAAATGGCCATGCACTCGTCTTGCGCAACCGATAACCACTCTGTTGGATTCTCGATCCCGTCGAACTCTTCCAGGCGCCCTTCATGCTCCTCCATCGGCTCCTCCAGATGAAGGACGCCGAAGACGCCTCACGGTCACACTTTTCCTGCGGGTTTCTTCCTAAACCCGAACATCTCCTTGTACCCCCTCGGCTTCTGCAAGCCGGGATTCAAGAAGGGGGTCGATGCACTCCGCCAGGAATTCATCCACCTGTTCAGTGGCCCGACCGATGAACAACTGTGGATCGCAGAGGTTTTGCAGATCATCTTTGACCGCGACAAAAAGTGGGTCCTCCGCCAGGCGTTGGAGAAAGTCGTTTTCTTTCCCCTCATCTTTGACGGTTTTTCCAGCCTCAATGCTGTGAACCCGAAGCGCCTCATGAAGTTCCTGTCGATCCCCTCCCTCTCGAACAGCAGCCATCAGAATCATCTCGGTTGCCATGAAAGGAAGTTCGGCGACGAGGTGTTTTTGGATGACTTTCGGGTGAACGACAAGACCGGAAACAACATTGAGGACAAGTTGAAGAATTGCATCCGTTGCCAGGAACGCCTCCGAAAGGGCAAGCCGACGATTCGCTGAATCGTCCAGGGTCCGCTCAAGCCACTGTGTGGAAGCCGTCTCAGCGGGATTCAAAAGGAGAGACTGGGTAAAACGCGCCAAACCGGAAATGCGTTCGCACCGCATGGGGTTGCGCTTGTAGGGCATTGCCGAACTTCCCACCTGCCCTGCCTCGAAGGGCTCTTCAATCTCCTTCATGTGGGCAAGAAGACG
Organism: Planctomycetota bacterium; assembly: GCA_036229545.1. Lineage (GTDB taxonomy): Bacteria > Planctomycetota > B15-G4 > B15-G4 > B15-G4 > JAZALG01. Next base: position 11,665 of record JAZALG010000071.1, read on the forward strand.
AATGTCGTTTGCAAACTTCGCCGCAGTTTGGGCGATGCCAGCGAGGAGCGCGACAATATGGAAATCCACTTTGCGCGAATAGGTCTGGCCCGTCACAGGAACGCAGTGTTCAAATCCCATTTCGTCCGTGACCATGCGATCGAGTTCACGAACCTTTTCATGATCGCCATCAAAGAGCGCAAGAAAACTCGCCTGCGTTCCCGTCGTTCCCTTTGCTCCACGAAACGGGAGCCCCTCAATATGGCGTTCGAGTTCTTTGAGATCGGAGGCAAGGTCTTGAATCCACAAACAGGCCCGCTTACCAACTGTCGTTGGCTGGGCCGGCTGGAGATGCGTGAAACCCAAGGTGGGGTGGTCGCACCATGTCCGAGCAAAACTCCCCAGCGCGGCGATCGAAGCGACAAGGGTGGGGCGAAGCAGGCCAAGCCCCTCCTTGATCTGACACAACTCGCTGTTGTCGGTGATGTAACAACTCGTTGCGCCCAGGTGAATGATCGGCTTTGCCTCTGGCGCCTGATCTCCCAGTGCATGGACATGCGCCATGACATCGTGACGCAACTCTGCTTCGTACCGGGCAGCAGCCTCGAAGTCGATGTTCTCCACCTGTGCCTCGATTTGCTCGATCTGCGCATCGGTAATCGGCAGACCAAGTTTCTGCTGGCATCGCGCCAGAGTCAGCCACAGGCGACGCCACAAAGTGAACCGGCGACGATCCGAAAAGTTGCGGCGCATCGCTTCGCTGGCATAGCGCGACGCGAGTGGTGAGTTATAAGTCTCGACGTCCATGAGGAACCGGACATCTTACCTACCGTAGAGGGAGCCCGACCAGAGGAGCCATTCAGAAGAGGAAGGTCGTACAGGCCGCAGAAACCCCGGCGACGAGAACAACCCACCAGGTTCGAGGCCCCCACACGGCTCCCGTGGAGAGTGCCCAGGGGACACCAAATGCCCCGACACTGTCCGTCACGAGATCACCCACGGACGGCTGACGACCCACCATTCCCTGCCAATATTCGACACACCCCCCGTACAGCACTGCAATCACCGCTGACAACACCAGCGTTTTGCGATGGCGTCCGATTTCCCCGGGGCGAAGGGTCAACCCAATAAGAACAGCCTCCAAACCAAAGAGCGGTGCATGCCCCAGATTCACGAGCCAACGGCGCCAGGGAATCCAGCCTGGGGGGCGAAGTCCATCCCCGATGAGCACCCACCAGATGACCGCTGTCCAACCCAAAAGCAGAAGGACAAGCAGCAGACGCGATTGCAGGGCATACCAGGGTCGACGCACAGACAACTCTGACACGATGCCCTCAGTTCCCTTCCTTGGAAAGACGGAGCATCGCCACTTTTGTCCCTCCCGTCGTGAGAGGCTGGATGTGAACGACATCCATCAGCTTCTTCATGAGCATGAGTCCTCTCCCTCGCTCGCTGTCTTCGCTCACATGGGTGATCTCACCGGGGGGCAACTGCTGCGATCCACTGTCCGTCAAAGAGATGAAAACATATCGAGGCGTGCAGCGGAGACGAACGTCGACTTCTCCCGCACCTTCCGTCCCGTGCTCCCAGGCGTTGTCGAGAGCCTCTGAGAAGGCAAGGACGACGGACCGCACCGCCTCTTCGGGGACGTTTTGTTCTTCAAGAGATGTCTCGACCATGGTGCGCAAAGATCGAATGGGACCGGCGGTCCCATCCACGACAACCCTTCGGCGAAAAGACCACACGGGTTTCATGTGTCACACGATTCCAGAGACATCGACAGGTCGACTGCAGGAGCAGAGTGGGTCAGCATGCCAATCGAGATGCGGTCCACTCCTGTTTCCGCTGTAGCTCGAACAGAGTCCAGGGTGACACCTCCCGACGCCTCAAGTTCGAAACGGCCCCTCCGACTGTGATCGTTAAGCACGGCGACCACCTCACAGAGTTCGTCGTCAGAAAAGTTGTCAAGCAAGATCACGTCAACCCCTGCGTCAGCAAAACTCACAGCCTCCTCAAGGGTACTGGCTTCAACGATGACCTGAACACCGTCGGGAGCCTGAGCCAAAACACGCTCGGCCATCTCCCGCGCCGTCTCATCCCTCGCCGCAGAAAAATGATTTTCTTTGAGAAGGATCTGGTCGTAGAGGCCAAGACGGTGGTTGTGCCCACCTCCGTGGACAACCGCAGCCTTTTGTGCAGCCCTCCAGCCAGGAACGGTCTTGCGCGTATCAAAGATCTTCACGCCAGTCCCTGCCACGGCATCAACGCACAGTGACGTTGCCGTGGCGACACCTGAAAGTTGCTGGACAACGTTGAGAGCGGTGCGCTCTGCGGCCAAGAGCGAAGCGGCGCTCCCCGCAATCTCAAGGATGACGTCCCCCGCTTGCATGGCGTTGCCGTCTTGTTTGGCAACAGAGATCTTGAGTTCTGGATCAACGAGATGAAAAATCTGACAGGCGAAACCAACCCCTGAAAGCCTTCCAGCCTCACGTGTTTTCACGAGGGCCTTCGCGGAAACGTCTTCTCCCGCGAGACACATCGCACTGGTGAGGTCCCCCCGAGATCCAAGATCCTCAGCCAGAGCCATCTGCAACCACTCCGGGGCCTCGGGTGCACCTTCCATTTCCAACGGCGGCTCAAGATTTTCTGTCATCTCGGGGAGGCATGCTAACGGAGGGGATCCTCCCCAGCGAGTCCCCACAGATCGCCCCACTGTTTCAAGCGAACCGGCCCGACGCCCTTCACCTCGCTCAAATCCCCATAGTGAAGCACGCCTCCAGCCTGTTTTCTGGCCATCTCAAGGCGTTTTGCCAGAACAGGTCCCACACCTGGAAGGAGCCGGAAAGAATCTCCCTCCAAAGATTCAAGGCGGAGATCAACGGCAATTCCCACTTCAAGAGGGTCGGGCACCATCGGCACCGTCAGGGCACGAAAGAGGGCAACAAGCCCGACCACAAGAAGAACAGGGCCTGCAGAGGGAGGTTGACGCGCGTATGTCTTTGCGGCCAGAGGATCACGCCGCATTCCTCTCGAGCCCATGCCAGCCTAAACGGCTTACATGACTTTCTGTTTCAACCGAACGGACGATCGCTCGAACTTACGAGTCTATTTCCTCTGGAGCGAAGTTGTCGAAGAAGTTCGTGAAGACCCTGCTCAACTGATCGTGATAGCCCTCGTCATCCGTCACTGAGATCCGGCCGGTCTCATCGCTCCCAATCTGCAAGGCCACACCCGTATCCTCGCGCTCAACGATGGCGAGCAATTGCCCTTCTACGGTGAAGTGGATCAGGTCTTCCGATTTTTGATCGCTATCGACGCGATCCGAGAGGTACTCAATGTCGTGCTGTGCCCTGTTAAACAGATCCTCGGGTTCTTCAGCGGATAACGACTTGTCGATGTCGGGCAAAGCCGCGGCCGACGGCTTGCTGGCTGTGGGTGTTGGCTTTTCCGATTGTTCCGGTCTCGGTCCGGAATCAGCGGAGACGCCAGGAGCCGCCGTGCGATGGAAAGACTGCAGATCGAGGACAGAGCGCCCAACACTACTCTGCACGATGCGGTATTCGAGAGCATGGATTTCGACCTGGGTCAGCATATTCAGTTGCTGCGACGCGGCATCTGGGAAGCGTTGGGCAAGAAGGACGAAGCGGGGACGTTGATTGGCATCAAAACCCTCCTCCTTGAAGAGGCGGTCCAACAAGAACCTCCCCTCGTGGAAGGCGGCCACCATTCTTGCCATCCGTGCTAGATCTGCCGCGACGTCGCCCGTCGATAAGAGAACCGCTACAGGAAAACCCAGGCTGTCACGGCACAAAACATCTACCAGAGCCTCGTGTCCGAGTCGGAGTTGTCTGTCCACCAAAACCAGGCCGACTTCGAGTCGGTCCGGCTCAGCGCAAAGAAGGTCGAGGACCGTGTCCTGAGAATTGTCAATCGTCATGGTGTCAAGCCAGGGGGAAGTTCAAAGCCCATCCTGCGGCAGGTGAACCCGTTGGAGTAGTGTAGTCCACAATAGATCGACGAAGAGACCCTCGTCCGGCAATCCCTCCAATTCTGAGACCGATCAGCCCGCCATGCAGCCCGCTCTCGCGACTCTCCGAAAGGCCTTTCCCGTCGCCAATTCGTGGATCTACTTCAATCACGCTGCCTGCGCTCCTCTCTCAGAGCCAACCATAAAAGCCGTGAAGACTTTTCTAGACGAGGCCTGTACGGAAGGGTCAACCCGCTGGGACGCGTGGATGGAGCACCGGGAACAAGTGCGTCGCCGAGTTTCCCGCCTCATGGGCGCAAAAGAAAACGAGGTTGCCTTCACCACAAGCACCTCCCAGGGCCTCATCACCGTCGCTGAGGGACTCAACCTCCAACCCAAGGATGAGATCCTCGTAGTTCAGGATGACTTTCCAGCAAATCACATTCCATGGTTTCGTCAGGAGAAACGGGGTGCTCAAGTTGTCGTTGCGCCGAGAAGGGAAGGCACCCCGACGCTGAACTCCATCCTGGACCACCTCACCGAAAACACGGCTTTGGTTGCCGTTCCATGGGTTCTCTACGACACGGGCGAACGCATTGATCTCCACCAGCTTGGAAAAACCCTCTGTGACCACCCGGCACTCTTCTGCGTCGATGCCATTCAGGGGCTCGGCGCCTTCCCCCTAGATGTCCACGCATGCCACATCGATTTTTTGGCGGCGGATTCTCACAAATGGTTGCTCGGCATGGAGGGGATCGGTGTTTTTTACTGCCGGAATCAATGCCTGGGCCTTTTAGACCCACCTCTGACAGGTTGGTGGAGCATGGCCGAGCCCTTCGCAACGTACAGCCCAGAAGCGAGTCTCCGTCCAGACGCCCGTCGTTTTGAGTACGGTGCCCTTCCGACCATGGAAATCTTCGGCCTCGATGCCTCGATCCAACTGATCGATGCCGCGGGCCTTGAAACCATCGGCGCGGGCATCCTGGAGTTGACTGAACTCCTCGCCGCCGGCCTGCAGGATCAAGGGTGGACCATCCACAGCCCGCTCGAATCGGAAGACCTCCGATCGGGAATTCTTTCTGCCTCTCACCCTTCTCTTCCTGCTCAATCCGTTGTTGAAGAACTCGAACGCTGCGGGGTCAGTGTCGCCGCACGAGGCCCAGGTGTTCGTTTCTCCCCTCACGGATGGAACAGCACGGAAGAAGTGAACGAAGTGCTCAAGAGGATTCCATCGTGATTCCCGCCGTCATCATGCTTGGTGTGATGGGAGGCCTTGGTCTGTGGTCCACCCGGCGGTTGCTTGCCCCTTCTAACGCCGTTGACACACCCTCTCCGAGTCCAGCGACACTCCTCCTCTTCGTCCTCGCCATAGCCATCAGCACGGTCATCCAAGTCGTCGGGATCGAAGCCTTAGGAATTTCGCTGAACGCGCCCGAAGACCTCCCTTCGGTCATCGCGATCTTGTCCCTCGCGGGGCTTACCTCGACTTTCTTCGCCCTGGGGCTCGCCAGAGTAACGGGGCGACTCTCCCTCGCAGACCTCGGTCTGAAGCAACATCGTGGAAGAAGCCCTCTCCTTCTTGCTCCGGCCGTCTGGGTGACCTACCTGCCACTTTTTGCCCTTGTGAGTTGGGGCAATCTGGAAATCCTCCGATTCCTTGAAATCGAGGCCGAGAGCCAACAACTCGTCGAGATGTTTCTTGCCAACAACGCCGCCAGGACCTCACCGATTATTTGGATCGGCGCCGTCATTCTTATTCCATTCGCTGAGGAGCTTTTCTTCCGCGGTTGTCTCTATGGAGGATTGAAGTCTCTTTGTTCCCGACCTGTTGCCATGGCCGGCTCGGCATTGGTCTTTGGCCTGCTCCACGAACCCAGCGTCGCTCTACCCGTCACGTGCCTTGGGCTCGTCCTGGCATGGCTTTACGAGAGAACGGGCAGCCTCGTCGCCCCGGTCCTCCTCCATGGACTGCACAACGGAATTCAACTTTCTCTCGTTTGCCTCTTTCCTGAGACCATGGCCGGTTGAGAGACTCGAATCCCATGACCCACGCACACTTGATGCCCCGTGAAGATGCCCTGGTCGCAACGAACGCTGTTGTCTGTGGAGACGTCTCTCTTGGTGCTTGCGCCAGCATCTGGTACGGCTGCGTTGTCCGGGGAGATTGCGACCGCGTCACCATCGGGGAATACACCAACGTTCAGGATCTCTCCGTCATCCATTCCGACACCGGGGTCCCGAACGATATTGGAGCCCATGTCACCATTGGACACCAAGCCATGGTGCATGGTCGACGGATCGGTGATCGGGTCCTCATCGGTATCGGCGCCATTATTCTGGGCGGGGCAGAGATCGGCGACGAATGCATCATCGCGGCTGGAGCCGTTGTGAAAGAAGGCGCTCAGATCCCGAGTCGATCGCTTGTTGCCGGCGTACCGGGGAAGGTCATTCGGCAGATTACAGACGATGACATCTCCGATTTTGTTCATCATGCGGAACATTACTGGGAATTAGCCTGTTCTCACCGTCCTCCTGCAGAGTCGTGATTCCCCGAGTGGAAGATTATCCCGCCGATCCCGTCTTTCCATTGGACCGTCTCAGACCTCTTCTCGGCGATCCAATCCATCGTGAAGACCTGTAAGATCGGCTCATCCTAAGCCTTACCAATCGGGAGGAATCCCTTTCCCCATGGACCTACGCCATCAGGGCACAGTCCTCACTCCATCAGGTGCGGATACGAGCGCGACGCTGTTTCCGTCGATTTCGACGACTCGCTGGACGTTTGCCGTGGTTCGCTTTTTTGATTTTGCGATTGCAGGTAGCCATAGGTCCTCACAGATACATCGGTCACCCTTTCTGAGAGGGCATCCGACAGGGACCGTGGATTCTAGGATCCAAATCGTCTCTGCCAAGTCCCTGTGTTTTTTCTTACTCCTCTGTGGTCTCTTTTCACCCCCTGCATGGGCGATTCCGCAGTCCGATTTTCCTCAGGCGGAAGACGAGGAGGTGACCTCGTCACTGCCAGATGACCCTGCAGACAAAAAACGCGCGGAAACCATTGCAGCCTTTTCCGCCACTCTCAAGGAAGTTTTCGCCGCAGAAGTAGAGGTGCAGGTTTTCGAGCGATCCACAAAGGTCGCCTTGGATGAGCCCAGCCGACTGCAGGGCTATCGAAAAAAGCGACATGACAGAATCCACGATGACACCGCTCATTTCTTGGATCGGTTCAGAGATATCGTTTCCAAACCCGTCCAATTGCCGTCCCCAGAATCCACTTCCCTGCTTCTTGATACGGACTCCCTCGCTGTCCTGTCACGACTCCAACGTGCCTACGACCAATCCAGGGACACGCGCATTCTGACATTGATCCGAGAAACCAATATCTCCTTCTTAGAAACCGGGAATTGGGCGCAGCGGGACAAGGCTGTCAAGTTGCGAGAGGAAGTCCTCGCCGGGGAAATCGCGTTCCGCCAACTTTCCGATTTGGCTTCTCAGATCACAGACGGGACTGCCGACGAAACCGTTCTGGCAGAGATGCTCACCCTCCTCAACGACATCTCCCCTGACACCAGCGATAATCAGGTGGATCTCATCCGTCTCACTTTGGAGAACGAGGCTGTCAGGACAAAAGTTCTTGAGGAAGTCGTCGCGTTAGTCACCACGATACCCCCTGTGCCTGACCCTCCCCCCTCTCAAGAAGCGCTGGAGAAGATCATCCTCCGGGAGAAGCAGGAGTTGTACGAAGCATCTGGCGTTTTGGAGACAGTCATCACACTCACAGGGCTCCAGAGAGAATATGACCGCGTCGACACCATGCTTGCGAAAGACGAAATCGTGGTGGTCTCCGAACTTGAAGCCCTTCGGGAGCAACGAAGAGATCTGCAGGGGCAAATTCGAGAACTCGAACAGATATGGGCTGCAACGCCGCCGGACGGAGAAACGGCTCTGATCCTGTCACAGAGTCAAGACCGACTCATCGAGCGGTGGATGATCGATCTGGGCTATCGAGGAGCCCTCTTTGCTCCCCAGATTGAAAACCTCGGGGATCCAGAGGAAGCCTGGGACAACAGTGAAGTCTCAATTTGGAAATACCTGGCCGGCCAAGAAAATTTGATCGTTCATCTGGCCGCATCACTCCCGCCAACGGGTCCCCTGGAGGACCTTCCCCCACCCCCTTCCATCAGTGAAGAACTCGCGCTCGAAGCGCTCCGTCAAAAGCTCAAAAAGGCGGTCCAGCAGGCGGTCAGTTCTAAATCAACCGGCCCGGCTGGAGGGAAGGATAAAAAGAAGAAGAAATAAAGGCTCCTCAGCCCTCCTCACCCTCATTCTCTTCTTCTCCAGCCGCCTTGCGGGCCTCGTAGTCGACCACCACCTGGACCGGGTCCGGTAGGTCGATCGGCTCGGGCGCCGCCGAGTCACGGAACGGATGCTCCGCGTCCTCTTTGGTCAAACTGCGGGAGATGATCAACTGCTGGATTTGGCTGGTGCCCTCATAGATCTCCAGAATTCGCGCGTCCCGGAACAGCCGATCAGCGATGGAAAGTTCGCCGAAGTAGCCGTATCCACCATGGATCTGCAGGTTCTGGTAGGCGCAGAAATTAGCGGCACGGCTGGCGAAGAGTTTTGCCTGACTGGCCATAATCGGCCAGTGGTCTCCGGCGTCAAACATCTGGGCCACCCGGTAGACCAGCGCCCGGGCCGCCGAGCACTGGGTTGCCATGTCGGCCAGCATCACCTGAATGGCGCCCAGTGTTGCGATCGGCCCTCCGAAGGCATGGCGCTGAGTTGAGAACGCGACTGATTCCTCGACGGCCCGCTGGCACACGCCGATGGCCTGACCGGAGATCCCCACGCGTCCGCCGTCCAGGGTCCGCATCATGGTCTGGAAACCCTTCCCGGGTCGCCCCAGCATGTTGGCGGCCGGGATGCGCACGTCCTCTAGGCGCAGTTTGGCCATGGTGGACATCCGGATACCGAGCTTGTGCTCAAGGCGGCGGCGATGGAAACCGGGCGTGTCAGGGTCGTCCAAGACGAAAGCCGCAAACCGCCATGACTCGCCAACGGGCACCTGGGCAGCGATCACGAATAGGTCAGCGACGTCGCCCGAAGTCGTGTAGTGCTTTTCCCCTGTGAGCACGTAGTCGTCGCCGTCAGGAATCGCGATGGTGCGCATGGCACTGGCGTCAGAGCCCGCCACCGGCTCGGACAGCGCAAACGCGCCGACCCGCTTGCCCGTGACTAGATCTGGGATCCAGCGCTGTTGCTGCTCTTCGGAGCCAACGAACAGGATCGGCTTCCCGGCCAAGGTGTAATTCAACATCATCACCACGGCTGCAGCGGCGTCCACGCGGGCCACTTCCTCGACCATGGTCACATATTCGAGGTACGAGACCTCCTCGCCGCCGAACTTCTTCGGGAAGGGCGCGCCGGTCAGTCCCGATTCCGCCATCTTCGCGAACAGTTCGTGGGGGAACCGCGGATCCACGTCGTAGTCGGTGGCAACCGGCTCGACCTCCGCCTCCGCAAACTCCTTCGCACGCTGCCGCATGACGGCCTGCTCGGGCGTCAGGTCGTAGACCAGGGACTGGGGGCCGATCATGTCACTTCCTCCAAGATATGGCGGGAGATGACGAGTTGTTGGGTCTCGCTCGTCCCCTCTCCGATTGTGCCGAGTTTGGCGTCGTAGTGCTTTGCTGTGGGTCGGATAACTTCTTCAGCGAAGAAGTGGGCTCCCTCTTTCCAATACAACACCTCGTCAGAGATGATGATCTGGCTCATGGCTGTGCTCCCAGACACAATGTGGAGGACTTCGGGCTGCACAGCATAGCGACCACTATGGATACCACGCTATGGCCCTTGTTTATCGCTCCCTTGTCACTGCCATTGTCATTCTCCACCTCGTCGCCATGGCGGGTGGTATGGAGTTGGGAGAAACTACCGAGAAGAGCGCCCATCACCTCCGCGTGGGCCTTCTTGTCTCTCTCGCCACCATCTTCATCCACTCCCTCGCCTTCGCCTATTTCTTGGGGACCGGATTCTGGATTCGGGCTTTCGCTCGAGCCAGCCGCGCGGCCACCACGTGGGAAGAGCGCCACAGCCAGTGGATGAAGGCTCGGGGTTACCCGTGGCTTTATCTCGCAGCCGTTTTCCCTGCCGCCGTCGCCATCACGGGATCTCTTTCGGATACCGGGCGGCTCACAGGGGGATGGCATGCCGCCCTGGCCTCCGCGTCATTTCTCGTCCAGATTGCTGTTTTCTTCCTTGTGCCCCCCATGATGCGTCGCAATGCAGCCCTCATGGACGATCTGGCACAAACCCACCATGTTCCCCAGCCCGGCACGGAGGACATGGAAGCCCTCCTTGAAAAAGAGCGCGCAGAGGCTTTGCCACCGCTTTTCCAACTCTCCCGAGTCCTGCTCTTCGGGGCGTTCAATCTCCTCATCCTTTGGGCTTATCTACGTTTCGGAACAGAGACCCTTCGGGGAGTCGCCCTGTGGCCCTTCGCCAGCGCATCCTCTGGCCTGGTGATACTCGGCATCGGGCTCAATGCCCGCCATGACCCCGATCATCCCGCAAGCGCCGTCGCTGCTTGGACAAGAGGGGTTTTGTTCGGCGGTTTTCTTTTTTCCATCCTCACTGGCTTCCATTACCTGCTCACCGCTTAAGCCCTCGGCATGGACTTGCCTGTCTCACTCAGGGAAACTGCATACTTCCCAATACCGCTTTTTTCTTTCTCCCTTCGGGGACCCTCCATGGTGATGAACATATGAGTATCTCTGGCCGCCGTTTCCTTGTGTGTCTTGTCTGGTCTGCCGTGGGTGTCATGTTGATCCTCCGGGGTCTGCCTTATGCGGGATTCTGTGAAGGCGTGGATGTGGCCCATCTGGAAGGTTCCTCTCGCTGGATCGCAATCGGAGCCGCCGTGCTGGTCGGGTGCGGCAAGGGGTTCACCGTTCTCAAGAAATCCGCACGGCGCATCGTGGGAAACATCATCCAGCGGGGTGAATCAGCTCCCCCCTGGTCCGTTTTCGGTCTTCCCATGATTCTCCTCATCGGTCTCATGGTCGGCGGGGGCATGGCGCTACGGCTTGCGCCCTACGACGAGAACTTAAAAGCCTGGATCATCGCCATCCTCTATCCGGGGATCGGCCTTGCCCTCATTATCGGTGGCCTGTTGACCCTGACTGCAGAGCCCCTCGATACATAGGTTGCCGGTGGCCGACCTCCAACGACGGCGTCAAGAGAATGTCGAGGGAGATTTTTATGTCGACGATACGTGCATCGACTGCGACACCTGTCGCTGGATGGCACCGGATGTCTTCGACCGAGAAGGGGAGATGTCCCGGGTGCACACCCAACCCTCCGATCGCGAGGGGCGGGCGAAATCTTTCCAGGCTCTGTTGAGTTGTCCGACAACGTCCATCGGAACGACAGAAAAAACAAACACTCTCAGAGAAATCACCTCAACCCTACCCCTTCCCATCGAAGGTCCTGTCCACCATTGCGGATTTCACTCCGAAGCGAGTTTCGGGGCCACGCCCTACCTCGTTCTTCGCGAGAGGGGCAATCTCCTCATCGACTCACCCCGCTTTGCCGGCCCCCTCGTCAAGACCATCGAGAAACTCGGTGGCGTCTCCACCCTCTTCCTCACGCACAGAGATGACGTGGCCGACCATGGAAAGTGGGCCGAACACTTTAGCGCCACACGCATTCTTCACGCTGACGATGTCGTTCCAGGAACAGAAGATGTGGAACAGAAAGTGACGGGAGAAGACCCTGTTTCCCTGGACGACGAGGTTCTTCTCCTTCCAACCCCAGGGCACACCCGAGGATCCATGTGCCTCCTCTTTCAGGATCGCTATCTCTTCACCGGGGATCACCTCGCCTGGTCAGACCGTCTGCAACAACTCTATGCCTTTCGAAGACACTGTTTCCACGACTGGGCAGTACAGCAGGGGGCGATCGAGAAATTGAAACAGTATTCCTTCGAGTGGGTCCTTCCAGGGCATGGTCGTCGACAACATATCCCTGCGGCGGAGATGCCCGGGGCGCTCGACCAGTGCCTTCAGTGGATGGGCACAGAGTCCTGATTCAGCAAGGCGAACCTTTTATCCCTCGACCGAGTCCGGCTCGACAGGCTGGATCTGACCCACCATGGCAACAACCTCTTTGCAAAGAGCCTCAATCCCTCGAGCAACATCCGTGATGCCCGGGCCCAGCATATAAGCCGGCGTACTGACGATCCTTTGGTCACGGTCGACTTCAATCTCCTCGACGCCATGGTCCACATGTCGGGCACCGAGCGTTTCGAGAGCTTCAACAGTCCCCGAGTCATTTCCTACGGTGAGGGATGGGTGCCCCTTTCCTAGGACACGACCAACAAGAGCCGGGGCGATGCAGACGGCGCCAATCGGTTGGCCCGCCGCATGAGCCGTGCGAAGCATGTTCTCCACATTCCCGTCCACGGTGCACTCCGCACCCTCCGTGGCAAAGGAAGACAGGTTCTTCGCTGCACCGAAGCCGCCGGGAAGGACTACGGCATCCACCTGGGACACGTCAAACTCCTCCGCGGAGATGACCGAGCCCCGTGAAATGCGGGCCGATTCGACGAGGACGTTGCGGCTTTCCCCCTCGGCGACCTCTCCAGTCTGGTGATTCACGACGTGCATTTGATCGATATCCGGCGCGACGTAGCACACCTCAGCCCCTTCCCTTTCGAGAAAGTAAGCCGTGAGAACGGACTCGTGGATCTCTGCACCATCGAGGTAACCACAGCCTGACAGAACCACTGCGACCTTCACCATAAGGCCTCCTTTGTGAGCAAATCCTATTTCACCCCACCGTTCTCACCGCAGGATAACCAAAACTGGGCCTTCGGTTAGACCGGCAAGCCTGATGCGCTCTTTGGCGCCGCTCGATATCCTAGGTCCTATGGCCCGAGTCCCTGGAACAGAGCACCCACTCAATCGTGTTGGTCTAATCCCATCCCAGCGGGTCCGGGCTCGACGCATGAAAGCCAACGGAGACCTGGGTATTTCTGATCACCAAGGTTTCGTGACAGAAGTTCGTCCTTCCCACATTCGCGTTCTGTTCTCGATGGAGGGCAATGCCATCTGGCTGGCCAGTGATCGCGTGACTGAAATCGACTCTCTCAGCAATCAAGACCTCGAGTGCCTTCGAGAAATCCACCACATTCTCCATGGCCATCGCATGGAAAGAGAAGAAGATCAAATCATCATCTACTCAGAGAGTTTTCCAGCGGGTGCCCTCGAGCAGATCCAAAAACTCCTGAATTACCCCGACTGCAAGATCTTCGTTGAAGCCGAAGGTGTCCACGAACTCGCTGTTCGCATCACTTTTTGATCTCCCAGGCAAGTCGGAGTGACTGCTTCAAATCTCTGCGAATCCCATCGGGCGGAATACTGGACGAAGGCCATAACGCGGTCTAATATTCCCTGATCTTCTTCCTTAGCTCTGGCTGTCGTCGTGACCTGATAGCCAGAAGTGAGAGTTCAATCCATGGCCATTGTTGCTGACAAGTATGACGACAATGTCGACGGCGCTTTCTACGTCGACAAGCAGTGCATCCTGTGCCACCTCTGCTCAGATATCGCCCCCGATCACTTCAAAGAGAGTGAAGACGGTGATCATGACACCGTGTGGCACCAGCCAGAGAGTGACGAAGACATTGCTCTTTGCCTCGAAGCGCTGGAGCAGTGTCCCGTAGAGGCCATTGGCACCGACGGCTAGCCCTTAATCACGGGCTCCTGATTCCTTCAGCACGCGGAGAATCGGCTCGTATCGACCGAAGGGCGGGAAGATGTAGGCGCCCTTGACCCGGTCGTGGGCGAGAGCCGCTTCGAGACTCTCGGTAGCGACACGAATTCCGACCTCACGTTGGTCCTCTTTTGTTCGGGCATCGCGCAATCGTTGGAGAATGGACTCGGGAACATCCATGCCGGGGACTTCTCGAGTCAGAAACTCGGCGTTTTTGAGAGAGGCCAAAGGAAGGATCCCCACAAAGAAAGGAATCGGTTTCACTTCTGATGTCGCACCCAGAAAATTCTCAAGGTGTGCCGGATCATAGATCGGTTGGCTGAAGACAAAATCCGCTCCGGCTTCGACTTTTCTTTCGAAACGATGCGCCTCCAAATCGAGGTCTGTCGCTCCGGGCGTACATCCAGTCCCAATCACAAAATCTGTGTGCTGACCATTCATGGATTTTCCTGAGAGGTCAAACCCATGGTTCAACATATCCGCGAAGGTAATCAGCCCAATGCTGTCCACATCAAAGACAGCCGTCGCGTCAGGAAAGTTCCCCATCTTCGGCGGGTCACCCGTAATGAGCATGAGGTTTTTCAAGCCCAGGTTGGATGCACCCACAAGGTCCATCTGCATCGCGAGTACGTTTCGGTCTCTGCAGCAGTAGTGACTGATGGTCTCCATCCCCGTTTCCTGCTGAACGAGAACAGCCATCGCCGTTGGGCTCATCCGCGCCATCGCACGAGGCCCGTCAGCGATGTTGACCGCATCAATTCCGTGGTCTTTCAAATATTTGGCGGCTTCAAGACTCTTGGTCGGCGGATCTAAACCCTGAGGTGGGTCGAGCTCCACGCTCACCATAAATTCCTTGCCTAGGCGGGATCCCCAGGGCGAACGATCCTCTATCGCAGAAGGCTCTGCCCCCCCCTCCATATTCGAGGGGCTCTTCACTTCGATCCTCGCCTTTCGTGGCTGGATCGACATGAGGAAACTCCCCACCTCTTTGATCTGCTTGGGAGTCACCCCGCAACACCCACCGACCAAGCGTGCGCTTCTCTGGACAAAGCGCCGGCTGTATTCAGCAACATACTCCGGCGAGGAAAGATACACCGAGCGTCCTTCCACCAGGGCGGGACCACCCACGTTGGGGAATGCTGCAAGGGGAAGATCTGTGTACTGATCCAAGATCTCCAGTACGTCCAGGGTCGTGTGGGGACCGTCACCGCAGTTCGCTCCCAGAATGTCAGCTCCCGCACGACGTGCCACCTGCGCCACCTCTTGAGGATCCACGAGGAGGTCTTCACTTCCCATGATGAAGCCACGATGGAAAGAGAAACTCGCAACGATCGGCAGATCAACACCCTGGCGAACCGCCTCGATTGCTCTTCCAAAATCAACAAGCGAGGTAAAAGTGTCGAGGAAGATCGCGTCGGCTCCAGCATTTCCAAGAATCTCAGCAACCTCTTGGTAGGAGGCAACTTGCTCATCCTCGCTCAGCCCGGCTGCCCGAGCCTGAGTCCCCATCGGGCCGATACACCCTGCAACGTAGCCCTGTTCTCCAAGCACCCCTCGGGCGATTGAAACTCCCGCCTGCAGAATGTCCGTCAGTTGATCTTCAAGACCATGGGCTGCGAGTTTGACCCGGTTTGCTCCATAGGTATTCGTCTCAATCAACTCAGAGCCCGCTTTCACAAAATCTCCATGCACCCCCTCGATCAAGGCCGGATTGCTTGTGTTGAGTTCATCCCAGCAGCGATTAATAAAAACGCCACGACGGTAGATCTCACTCCCCATACCGCCGTCCCCGAGCACGACACGGTCCTGAATCGTTTCGAGAAAAGATGCCTTTGACGACATGGTGACTCCTGCTGAGGGGGGAGAGTAGCCCCAACACACCGGGGCAACAAGACAAGCAAGCATTCCCCATCACTATCGGCCCTCCAGCCCTTCAGAATCCAGCCAAAAGGCGAAATCTGCCCCTGCGATGCTTTTCGCCCTCTTTCACTCCCCTCGTATTCCTGACATCCTGTAGTCACACAAAGGTTCAAGCGGGTTCAGGACTTCGAGGAACACCGAAAACGAAAGAGAAATTTTCATGACTGATCAAACCGACATGCAGACACAAATAATGGAGGCCCTCTCAACGATTTACGACCCCGAGATCCCCATTGATATCGTCGCTCTGGGTTTGATCTATGGGGTTGATATCGAAGAGGGAAAGGATGTGACGGTCTCGATGAGCCTGACCTCTCCGAGTTGTCCCTCAGCCGCTGAAATCCCCGCAGACTGTGAGAAGAAGGTTCAAGCACTCGAAGCCGTTGAGTCCGTCACTGTGAACGTCGTGTGGGACCCCCCTTGGGGCCCCGAAATGATCTCCCCAGAAGGACGGAAAACAATGGGGATGGACGCCGACGATGAGGATGAGGAATAAGACCGTCACCCACAACCGAGAACGTAGTTCCCCTCAACTCTCCAGGTGGTGAAACGCATCCTCCACACAACGAGTGACCTTTTCTCGGGTCTGTTCCTTTTCTGAGTCCTCTGCCCAATGCCGCATGAATCTTGCCGCAGTGGTGATGTGGATCTCCCCGGAGTAAAAGGGTCGCTGCAGATCGAAATTCTTCCGATCGAGGCCTCTCACTTCAGAAAAATAGCCACTAAGAAATTCTTCCGTTTGTTTCTCATCCCCAAGACACAATCGATGGATGGCGTGTATCAAATCCCTCCCAGCATCTCCATATTGCACAGTTGCAAGGTCGATGGCCCAGGCCCGCTCTTCATCCACAAGAAAATTGTTGTCGTTGACACGACCATGGATGAGTTCGTAACTCTGTCGAGAACAAAGGACAGAGCCTCGATCACGAAGGCACTGAGTGAGACGTTCCGTCGTCTCACTCCCGATCACAGGGACGAGCCGTTGGAGACGCCTGATCAGTCTTGGCATGTACCGTTCAACAGCTGAGGTCCGCGTTGGCCTCAATATCGAGCCCGGCCAGCGACGCCGAACAGAATGGAAGCCGGCTAAAGTTGTCGCGACTCGAGCCAAGGCCTTTGGGCGATCCGCCTCGTCCCAATCGCCGGGGGCTCTCCCTGGAACCCGCTCTTCCAACTGCGCGTAGAGTCCCGTTGGACCAAAACGGGAGAGAATCGACCAAGACAAGACCCTCGCCACCGGCAAGTGGGCGTTCAAGAGATACCGATGACTCGTCACGCACCGAAAGAGCCTGCGCAACGAAAGATGAAGTCTCAACACCACACCCCCCTGGCCAGGTTCTCCAACCATGAGAAGAGGGGTCCTTCTCCCACCTACAGGAAACTCGTATTGCATCGTGCGAAGAGCAGGGTCCTTGGCAGTGCGATGCAGGAATTGGTCAACCCAAGAGAGCACTTGAGGATCATCGAAAAGAGGTTTTTTCATAAGAGAAAGCGGTCTACATGGAAACGAGACCTGAAAATCGGTCGAATCCTACCCCCCCGACCCACCGAGTGCGGATGACGAACTGATCTGTTTCATCACAGCGGCAACACATCGGTCAGTCTCCGACGGTGAGAGTCCACCACCATGTGAGACTCTGGCCAAGATTGGTGCTCTCACAAAATCCTCCAGAAGGCCTAAGTTGCTCTCTTCATCCTCTGTCGTCGGACGATCGGAATCATTGACCACGATTCCAAGAACGTTCAAGCCACGTTCCCTTGCAACCTCTTCCGTAAGAGCCACATGGTTCAACGTACCCAAAGCCGACCGCGCGACGATCAAGATTGGCAGGTCCCACTCGGCGGCAAGGTCCGCCCAGGTCCAGTCTCCGACCAGGGGGACAAGAAGCCCCCCGGCTCCTTCAACCAGAACAGGATGGTGGCCTGCCGAGATCCTGCAGTAGGCCTCAAAGAGTTCAGACAGATCCACCTCCATCCCCGCCTCTGCCGCGGCAACTGCCGGAGCCGCGGCAAGTGAGAATGCCAGAGGAAGAACATCAGACGGAGGGGCTTGGCTTTGTGCCGCCTCGGCGAGAAGGCCTGCATCGCTTTGGGGGGGGAATCGTTCAAGACTAGTGTCTCGGCCTTCTTGAAAACCCTGGAGGTTCAAACCCGTTTCACAGGGTTTCATGACCCCCACTGCGTGCCCTTGCTGACGCAGCACCCTGGCAAGAAGGCAGCCCACGTAGGTCTTGCCGACTCCCGTATCGGTCCCCGTGATGAGAATCCCGGACACGATCAGCCCCTACCCACGGCCGCACCGATCGCCGCAATCGTGATTTCAGCCAAGCGAGTAATCTCGTTCATCGCCATGGAGAGAGGGGGCATGAGGACAACCGTGTCCCCCAAGGGACGGAGAATCGCCCCTCGATGTCTCGCCTCCTCGATGACGCGATGTCCCATGCGCAGACTTTCCTCAAACGACCTCGGTTTCGGGCCTCTCTCTCCCTCGGGTGCCCCGCACTCCTGGACCAATTCGATCCCAAACATGGAACCGTAACGACGCACTTCCAACACGTTGGGATGACTCCTAAGAGGCTCCAAACAAGCCTCCAGATCATCTCCAAGAGACCGACATCGCTCTAGGAAGTCAGGGCGTAGACACAATCGCACGCTGGCCAAAGCTGCGGCGCAGGCGAGAGCATTCCCCGTAAAGGTGTGCCCATGGAAAAAGGTGCGGTATTCCTCATGCGCTCCGAGGAACCCCTCGTAGATCCGTTCGGATGCCAGAGTCGCTGCGAGGGGGAGATAACCGGCCGAGAGGCCCTTCGCAAGACACAGCAGGTCCGGTTCGATCCCCTCTCTTTCACAGGCAAGGAGGTGACCAGATCGCCCGAAACCCGTCGCGACCTCGTCCAAGATCACAAGAAGGCCGGCTTCTCGGGCTCGACGGCACACCTCAGCCGTGAACCCCTCAGGATAGGGCCGAATTCCAGCGGCACCCTGGACTCCAGGCTCCATGACGAGGGCAGCGTATTGATCGCCCTGTTCCAGGACGCGGTCGATCTCCGAAAGACACTGGTCCACCTTCGCATCACGCGCTTGGGTGGAGGGACCTTCGGGAACAGGAAGGTGGGTCACAGAGAAAAGGAGAGGCGAGAAAATCTGGTGAAAGAGGTCCATCCCGCCCACGGACACCGAGCCAATGGTGTCTCCGTGATAACTGCCTTGGAAGCAGAGAAACCGGCTGCGCTTTGAAGTCTCTCCTTCTTTCTGGCGCCAGTATTGGAAAGCCATCTTGAGTGCGACTTCGACAGCGGTGGAGCCGCTATCGCTATAGAACACCCGAGAGAGATTTCGAGGCGTGACATCAACCAACGCCTCGGCCAATCGAATCGCGGAGACGGAACTCAGCCCCAAGAGGGTGCTATGAGCCACCTGGTCGAGTTGATCCTTAATGGCCTGATCCACCTCAGCCACACCATGGCCGTGGATCGAACACCACAACGACGAGACCCCATCTAAGTAACGGACGCCATCGACGTCGATCAACTCAGAGCCCTCTGCCCTCTCGATCACGGGAAAAGACTCATCCATCCACCCGCTCATCTGGGTAAACGGATGCCAAAGCACCTCCCGATCTATGGCACGCCATTGGTCGTGATTGCGGACACTCTCTTCCATCGATTCTCGTTTGTCTTCTGGAAGAAGATGACGAGGAAGCGCCCCACTTGAATCAGAGGTCGTCGTCATCCTTCGTCCCCTCCCTCAAAGAGTGAGGCCACGGCCTCCGCCACGTCAACGCAATGCTGCTCCTCATGACGCGCAGTCACGGCGAGACGCAGTCGTGACCCCCTCTCAGGCACCGTCGGAGGACGAACTGCGGGGACGAGCCATCCTCGCTGAAGGAGCGCGTGAGACAGCGCCACAGCCCGCTCAGGATCTCCGACATGTACAGGAACAATGGGCCCTTCTCCTGCGATCCCAGGGACGCCACGCGCGGCCAAGGCCTCTCTCAGGATCTTACTCAAAGTTGCAAGACGCTCGACACGCTCTGGTTCGTTTTCAAAGACAGCCACCCCGGCCCGGGCTGCCGCCACCACTGGAGGCGGGAGGGCGCAGGTGAACATGAAGGGACGGCTCGTCTGAACAAATAGTTCTCTCAGAGGCTGGTCCATCAAAGCAAACGCGCCGTAACTCCCCAGGGCCTTCCCCAAATTGCCGACTTGCACAGCAATCTGATCGACAACTCCACGCGCCTTTGCAGTTCCGCTTCCCCCCGGCCCGATCGTGCCAAGGCCATGGGCATCGTCCACGATGATCAGCGCTTTTGCAGCAGTGGCATGATCCACCCATCTCTCGATCAGAGCCTGATCACCGTCTACCGAGTAAAGGCCCTCGATCAGAACAAGAACTCGTCGGAAATTGGACCCCGCTTCCAGGGCCTCTTCCATCGCAGAAACGTCATTATGGTCGACGACATGGACCTCCGCCCCGCTGAGACGGCAGGCATCAACCATGCTCGCGTGGTTGAGTCGATCAGAGATCAACAGATCCCCTGGTCCTGCGAGAGCCGTCACGACGCCCACATTCGCCAAGTACCCCGACCCAAAGACCAGGGCTGTGGACGTTCCAAAAGCTCGAGCAAGGTCTTCTTCTAACGCTGCAACCTCATCCGTCTGCCCGGCAAGCAGCCGTGCCGAACCAATCGATGTTCCCCCGGCTCTCGCGGCTTCACAGGAAGCGTCGACCAAACGCGGATGATCAGAAAGGCCCAGATAGTCACAGGAAGCGAAGGAAACCGCTTCGGTGCCGTCCACAGAAACAACACACCCCTCCAACCGCTGGATCAATCTCAGATGACGCTGGAGGCCCTGACAGGCTATCTGGTCCAGTTCCCGATCGACCCACGAATCCAAGGAAGACACCATGGGGTTATTCCTCGAGCGCGTCCCCGAGGCCTG
>JAZALG010000072.1:0-5601 GCA_036229545.1 Planctomycetota bacterium
GTTGACCTCGCCCTTACTCATAATCCCTTAACAGACACGAACGACTCTGGAGGTCCCTACCCACTCAGTCTTCTTGTCACATCCCTCACCTCTTCAGCCGTCGCGGGAGCAGAGGTCTACTGGCGAGTGGACGGGGGCTCATGGCAACAAAAGAACCTCCTCGTCGGCAACGAAGCCGAGACTTGGGTCGGATCTCTCCCTGGGCTCTCCCCTCATGGCGTTGTGGACTACTACTTTTTGGCAAGGGACGGAAACGGACATGAAGAATGGCTTCCCGATGGACTGGAAGCTGGCAACGCCTTCTACACTTTCCTTGTCGGCGACATCTCTTTGGCTTTCGCTGATGACTTCGAAACCTCCGGAGATAATGGGTGGACCCATGCCCAGATCTCCACACAGGACGACTGGCAACACGGCTCCCCTGCAGGCCTGTCCGGAGACCCCTCCTCGGCCTATTCCGGATCACAGATCTGGGGAAACGACCTCGGTCCGTCCGGGTGGAACGGTGAATACCAACCGAATGTCGAAAACTGGCTTCTCTCCCCTTCGATTAACTGCAGCGGACTCTCGGATGTTCATCTCCGTTTTCAACGTTGGCTAACCGTCGAAGACGGAATCTACGACCAAGCAACAATTGAGATCGGGAACCAAACGGTCTGGGCCAATCCTGCGAGTTCCGGTGGCTCAAACAACCTTCTGGACAGTAGTTGGACCCTCCAGGATATAGACATCTCCGCCCTTGCTGACGGAAACCCCAATCTCCGCGTACGCTTCCGCCTTCAGTCTGATGGCGGCGTACAGTACGGAGGGTGGAACCTGGATGACATCTCTGTTGCCTCTCTCCTGCCCGGCACGACACCATCGCTTGTTGCCAGCGACATCTACATCTCAGCCGCCCAAGGATCCAATATCACTCTGGACCTGAGCGGGGGAAACGAGATGGCAGGAAGAACCTATCTCGTTGCAATGTCAGTTTCTGGTTCAGTCCCCGGCACTCCTGTCGGCGGGATTCACTTTCCGCTTAACTTCGACGCTGTCACCGATCTGGGATTTGGACTTCTAGGGACCCCGCTCCTCCCAGGATGGTATGGCACCTTCAACGGGTCAGGGAATGCCACAGCCAGCCTGATCATCCCCCCTCTGACTGTCCCTGGACTCGCGGGCCTGAGCCTGACCATGGCTTGGCTCACCCTCGGCCCGATCGACATGGCAAGTAATTCTGTTTCGGTAAACTTCGTCCCCTAAGAACTCGAAGTTTCAGACGATCCACGACGCCAAGCCAGAGCAAGAACGGCAACGCCGACGCAGGCAAGAAGCCACGAAGAACGCCATCCGGGGACTCGATAGGTCATCGTCAACTGATGCGACCCCGCAGGGACAAGAACGCCCATCAACGCGTGGTCCGCCACAAAGATCTTTACAGGCCCACCATTCAACGAGGCCACCCACCCCGGATTCCAGGATTCGGTGATCACCACGATCCCGGACCAGGGCGTCGTGAATGACATGTCGAGTCTCCCAGAAACACTCTGCTCAACCGCAACGGGAAGCATCCGCCCTTGAGCTGCGAGAGGAACTGGAGCGTCGGTTTCTTCTTCCAGAAGGACCTTTCCGTGAACTGGAAAATCTCGTTATGCGAGCAATGCAAGGCGCTCATCGGCAACCGGAACAACTTCGACCGTATCGCATACAAAAGCCCTTGGGCCACCTGTCCCCCGAGCGGCAACCACAAGACCACGCCCCTCGTCCGTAAGAAGAGGTGGAAATGCCGGGTCAGAGATAAGGGACTCATTGGCATGGACGATCGTCTCCACGCCGAGAAGGTCGAGAAGAGGGTGATGGAGGGATGCGGCAGAGCGGAAGGGCAATACGATTCGTGGATCGCGACGATCGACGAGATCGGGTTCGATGCATTCGAGTAACTCCACAACTCGGGACGACGCCATCGGAACAACGCCGTGAACACTCCGGATTCCATACACACTCGTTGCCGTGGGTGGAAAAAAGTTAGGCGTTCCTAGGACAGCGACACGACCACCCCGGTCCCTTACCGCTTCTAAGATTGGACCATCTGGAAATGGCGTACCCTGAACTTGGAACGGGTTAAAACTCCGGGCATGAAGACCCAGATCTCCGACCAAAACCAGCGCGGGCAGGAGGGCGATGATTCCCCTTTTCCCAGAAGATGCCATCAGCGCGGCCACGGAGAGCGTGAGGACAAAAACCTGGCGAACGGCTTGCCCCTCTAGCCGCTCAGCAAAATCCACGGCTTCGGAATCGCCCAAATAGGTGGCGGCGAACGGAATCGCGAAGAGAAATACGACGAGCACCACGGCGGTTCGGGAGGGAATCGCCAGCCGACCTTCTCGTATCGCCTGAAAAGAAAATGCTGCCGCAAAAGGCAAGCACCCCGCCCACAGAACAGCCAAACGCTTAATGTTGGCCGCTCCCAACAGGGCCCCCAGACTCGGAAAAACACGCACAAGGTGCGGCCAGATCAGGGTCACGGCGAGGGAAAACACACCGATCAACAGCAGAAGACGCGCACGCCGGTCCACAGCTGAGCAGAACACTCCTGGCAGGAGCAAAAGTAGCAACATCCCTGGATAAAGAGCATTTTCAACAACGTTGTCTTGAAGGTCGTCTGACCAAAAGATTCTCTGCGGGAGATAGTCTTTCATCGTCGCTGCGGGAGGATGAGGGGCAGCAAAGTCAGAAGGCAGGCCAAAGAAATCCGGCATCAACATCCCCAACAGGGCCGCAGGAGGAAGACCCTTTTCCCCCGTCGCCAAGCGAGTCTCGTAACTCGCACGAACTGACTGGTCATATGCAGCGCGGGAAGGATGCAGGCCTGGCGCCGCAATCACCATGGCGAAAACTGGAATCGAAAGAAGTGGTAGCAGTCTCTTTCGTTGCCGCAACTCCTCATCAAGGAACGCATAGAGAAGTAGCCCCCCCGCGAGGGCAAAGGACACTTGGGGAAAACCTGACAGAAACGACAGAACCAGGGCAAGGGTCCCCTCCAAAACGCCACGCCTCACTTTATCCTGCCTGACCCACTCGGCAGCCCCCCACAGCGCAGGCCACCAGACGGACGCATACACCACGTGAGGGAGATGCCACCGCACTGCCATCCAACTGGAAAGGGCAAACCCTCCGGCAGCGATCCAGCGGGAAGCGGAAGAAAGACCCGCCAATCCTGCAGCCCGCCAGGCAAGCCAAGCCCCTACAGCCAGATGAAACCACAACAAGACATCGAGGGCGGTAACCGCATCGAACCAAAGCATCGGATAGGTGAAAGGTGATGTAAGTGGAAAAGGAATATTCCCGAGAAGGGGATAACCCAAAAGTTGGCCGGAATCCCACAGGGGCACCGATCCCTCCGCCAACCCCTCTCGCATTCGGAGATACCCCGGGAGAACAAAAAGGTCAACGTCGAGAGTAATGGGATTAATCGCCGGGAGATCAACATTCGTTCCTTGAGCTGCGGTAGACCACGGCCTGACATCGATACGAGGATCATCGACCGGAAAAGAGAGGGCGCTCTGGCCTAGAAAAAGGGGTTCGAAAAGCAACAGAGCGACGCCAACAGCGGCGACGACAGCGGCACGCCAACCACTATTCTCCTTCGATGCGTTAACTGAGGACGATGTCACCATTGGGAATGACTTCTCGACGCAGAATCGCAGGATCGGGATTGCTACGGTAGCAAGCCCCGGACCTATCGTGGAGTATCGATGTCAGGCGAGTCACGGGAATCCGACAATACTCATTCCTCTACAGAGGCAAGAGGGGCCGATTGGCGTCCATTGGGCGCCTTCCTTTTGATTGCCCTCCTCCTCAAGGGGGCGGTGCTCGTTACGGCGTTAAGCAAAGACCCCCTTTTCTCTCCACCCACAAGCGACGCCCTCTACTACCTCACCCGCGCCCAGGGGATCCTTGGCGTCATCGACGACCCTCTCGCTAACCAGACCTATCACCTCCCCCCCCTTTACCCCTTCATCCTCGCCGCGATTCCTGGGGTTAGCACGGGTCACTTAGTTGGAGTCGCCTTCGTCCAAGCTCTCGCCGGAACCCTGGCTCTTTACGGGGTATACCTCCTTGCCCGCCGGCGAATTTCCAGCCAAGGAGCTCTCCTGGCCGCAGCGCTCAGTCTTGCCTATGGCCCACTCACCTTTTTCGAGATGAAACTTCTCGGTGACAGCATCGCCTACGACCTGCTCATCGCAGGCCTGCTTGCAGCAGACTATCTCTTCCTCCGACCTTCCCCCGTTCGGGCAGGAGTAATGGGAGTCCTCTTCTCTCTCGCCGCCCTTCTCCGCCCGCAATTTCTTCTGCTCCTCCCTGTGCTAGCGGTTTGGCTAGGACTAAAAGACCGCCACCTCGCCATCGGTTTTCTCGTCGCAGCAGCCTTGGTCATCGCACCCTTCACGGCCCACAACATGTCTACAAGTGGAGAGTTCATCCCCATCTCCGATAACGGCGGCGTGAACCTCTGGCTCGCCAACGGAAAAGACGCGCCAATGACCGGTACTTTTGAAACCAAAAACCCATCCTTCGGGGACATTGCAACGCAAAGTGAAACAGCACGGATGGTTGCAAAGGGTCACGGCCTTACCGAACTGTCTCCGGGCACTGTATCAACACACTTGGGCACTCTGGCCTTCAACGACATCGCCGCGGCACCTCTCACCTTTCTCCACCGTGTCTTTCTTCGAGGACGTGCCCTGTTGGAGAGTTTTCAAACAGGAATTGTTGCGGTTCCGGAAGTTGAGAAGCAGGTCCTCACGCCACTTCCCCTCCTCGCCATTCCCTTCGGACTCCTCGCTGGTCTCGCTCTGGCCTCATGGATAATTGGCGGGCGACTCCGCTGCCCTCCTGTCTTTCCTTCCTACGCCGTCATCGGTGTGGTGATTTTTACCACCCTTTTGTTTTTTCACTACGAGCGATTCCGCCTCCCTCTCGTTCCCCTCCTCGCCATCCAGGTCGGCGCCGGCTGGGATGCGTGGAATAAAAATCGCCCGCCCACAAAAAAATGGCTGTTGGCTTGTGTCTTGGGACTCGGAGTTACCTGGATCAGTTTCCTTCCGGCGCCCCATCATGACCTCGCACGGGCCAATGGTTTCACGAGTCTTGGCTCTGCCCGGCTCGAAAAAGCGCTCCTCGCTCGAGGTTCCAACTCCCCCGGCGAATATCAACGTCTGGCCAACCAAGCTCTCAACGAAGCGCAAATCGCACTTCAACACCAACCCGGATTCACACGTGCTGATCTCCTCGCTGTTCGGGCCTACCTCACACTTGACCGGTATGAGGAAGCAGATGCCCACCTCACAAAGATCGAAGCGGCAAATCCCCAATACCCCCCCGCTGTTGGACTCAGATCTCTTCTGGAAAAGCGCCTGGCAACCCTTCCTGATCGTTAACCCTTGCCTTCAAGTGGAAAGAGCGTTTCGATTCGGTCAACAACTTCGCCGGGAAAATGGTTCTCCCCTAACCAACAGCCCACCCCCTTTGCCACCAGCGTGCGAATATCGGTTCCATAACCGGCCAGCCCCTGGTCTATAAATGCCTCGCTCACCGGCCCGGAACGAGCCTCTTTCT
>JAZALG010000073.1:0-10449 GCA_036229545.1 Planctomycetota bacterium
GAGTTCCCTGGGGTGAGATCGGCTTCCCACTGGTGCACCACTTCACCCTCCATATCAACAAGATAGGTCGTCTTCGACCGCAGAGGAGCGAAAAGGGTATACCCCTCAAAAGGACCGTCTGTGGCAGCGGCAACATCACCCCCCGCCGAACAGGACAGGACACCGACGGAAAAGAAAAACAAGAAAACCGATCGATTGATGGAAATCATGAGGCGTCCTCTTGGGCCAGCAGCGACCGAGCAGCCAACCATCCGGAAAGCGCAGGAACATCGCATCCAGGATGGGACCCGGCTCCGCAGAGCGTCAGTCCCGGTACAGGGGTCTTATATCCTGCACCATCTGGACTGGGTCTCAAATGGAGCATCTGGTCGAGGGACACTTCCCCGTGAAGAAGATGGCCTCCCGTGAGACCAAAGTTTTCCTCCAACCGAGAAGGATCGAGGACCTGGGACCCCACCACCTGACCCGACAACCCAGGAAATTGGCTGTTCAGCGAAGAGACCACTGCCTTTTGCAGTGATGCGCGTTTCTTGTCGGTCCATCCCCCCTTGAGGTCCTGAGGCACGAAGGTCACCGTGACCGAAACCACCTCCCCTCCCTCAGGGGCCAGATCTCTGTCAAAAACCGAGGGGATCCAGATCTCCATGGGAAGTGACTTCTGGATCTGATCCTTTAAGAGTCCATCGAAAGCCCGCTCCAAATCATCCAGGCAGTCATACCCCAAACTCGCCCGTTCGATCGACACGCCCTCCCTCCCCCAGTCCACGGAACCTTTCAGGGCGAGACGGATCACCGCTGTCGTCCCCCTCTGCCGGAAGTGGGACAGATCTTTTCGGAAGGAAGGAGGGGCGCTTTGAGGAGAAAGAAGGCCAAGAACCGTCTGCACCGGGTCACAGGTCGCAAACACCTGCTTCGCCGGACACACCTCTCCATCCTCAAGGGTCACTCCCGCCACACCCTCTCCATCCACCTCGATGGAGGCGACCGTGGCATTAGACCGGAGTTCCACTCCCCCATTCACGCAGGCCTGTTCCAAGGCATCCGCAAGGGCACCCGGTTCTCCAAGGACCGTTGCCTGCTCCGTCGCGTTCAAGATCAACTGCCTCCCCGCTGACCCTGTCGAGCGAGGCCCCATCCACGTTCCCACCAGGCCCGGCCCCGCCAGGGCTGCCTGGAGCAACGGCGTTTCAAACCACTCTGACATCCAATCGGCGGAGGCCATGGGGCCCACCCGCAGCAATTCCGACAAAGAGGACCGACCCAATCGCCGCAAAGACAGACCCGCCCCGAGCAAATCCCAGATGGAACCGCCACTCCCCGTCCCAGGAGGAGGGTGGCTCCAAAGACGCCCTAAGGGCACCGCCCATGTGTTCAACTGAGCCAGATACTCTGGCCAGCGGGAGGCATCCTTCTCCGAAAAAGCCGCGAGAGAAGCCGCCGTCACCCCAGGCTGAGAAGAGAAGCAGAGGGACTGACCATCATCACCGAAGGCAACCCGGTCGGGTTCGTCGTTTCTCAGGGTGAGCCCGAAACGAGACAGATGCAAAGCCTCCATCATGTCCGGCGACACCCGTGACAGTTCAGGGAGCAGACCGGGGGCGGTGTAACCCGGAGAAAAGACCTCCTTCCCTCCTCGTCCACCGAAGGTCTCCCGGCTCTCCAGTACGAGCACCGATCGCCCCGCCATCGCCAGGGTTGCTGCAACTGCCAAACCGTCACACCCCCCTCCCACAACGATGACATCCCACTGACGAGGGGTCATGGCAGGGCCTCTCCAAGGATCGTCTTGGCCGCCAGGGCACCGGGGGCCCCCATAATTCCACCACCCGGATGAGTCCCCGATCCGCAGATCCACAGATCCTTCACGGGAGTCTTGTACCGCGCCCACCCCGCAGCCGGCCGAAGGAAAGCCAACTGTTGCAGGCTGAGTTCCCCGTGGAAGATGTTCCCTTCCGTCAGTCCAACCATCTGCTCCAAATCCCAGGGTGTCAGAACCTGTCGGTAGAGAATCGACTCCTTCAGACCAGGGATATATTCCGACAGAGTGTCGACCACCGCGTCCCCAAAGGCCTCCCTCTGGTTGGGCCAGTCTTCGGCCCCCTCCTTCAGATGGTAGGGAGCGTATTGAACAAAGCAGGAAATCACGTGCTGCCCCGGAGGAGCAACAGACGGATCAACGAGGGAAGGAATCACCACGTTGAGATAGGGCCGGCGGCTAAAGGCGCCGTACTTGGCCTCCTCATAGGCTGTGTCGAGATACTCGATGCTCGGCGCAATGGCGACGTCACCCCGCATGTGGCTTCCATCCCCAGGCCTGCAAGCAAACTCTGGGAGGCGGTCCACGGCGAGATTGACCTTCCCCGAAGATCCGTTCATCTGGAAGTGGCGAATGTGCTCCGTGAAGTCCGAGGGAAGGTGTTCTTCGCCCACCAACCGAAGAAACGTTCGATGGGGGTCGAGAGAGGAGACCACGCACTTCCCGTGGATTTCATCGCCATTCTCGAGCACCACTCCCGTAGCGCGGTCCCCTTCCATCAACACCTTCTCGACTGGCACCTCTGTCCTGATCTCAGCGCCAAATCCTCGGGCCGCGCTGGCAATGGCTTCGCTCACCATCCCCGTCCCCCCCTTGGCGAACCCCCAGGACCGGAAGGCCCCATCGATTTCTCCCATGTAATGGTGCAGAAGGACGTAGGCAGTCCCTGGACTTCTCACCCCCTGGAAGGTGCCGATGATTCCGCTGACCGCCATGGGTGCCTTGAGCGCCTCGGATTCGAACCACTGATCTAAGAAGTCCACCGCGCTCATCGTCATCATCCGGGCGAGGCAGGCCTGCTGATCCTTGGAGAGGTCCTTCATCCGCCGGCCCATTCCAGCCATCTCCATGAGAGCTTTGGGTGACAGAGAGGTCGGATCGACAGCGGGTTGATCGATGAGGGGTTTCAACACCCGTGCCATCTGCACCATCGTCTGGCCAAAAATGGGGTACGTCTCGGCGTCATCCCGACTGAAAGCCGTGATCTCCCGTCGAGTCCGCTCAGGATCTGCCCAACGACAGAGCCCCTGGCCCTCGAGATGAGGAGAGAAAGAACACTCAAGAGGAATGAGTTCGAGACCGTGGCGGGGCAATTCAAGATCTCGAATGATCCACGGGCGGAGGAGGCTGACGACATAACTGCACACCGAGAAGGTGAACCCAGGGTGCATCTCTTCGCTCAC
This sequence comes from Planctomycetota bacterium, assembly GCA_036229545.1. Taxonomy (GTDB): domain Bacteria; phylum Planctomycetota; class B15-G4; order B15-G4; family B15-G4; genus JAZALG01. The sequence goes on from JAZALG010000073.1 coordinate 3,220, forward strand.
CGCTGCCCCTCCAAGGACATGGCGGCGCTCGAGGACGAGCACCTTTTGGCCGGCTCGGGCCAGGTAGGCTGCGCACACCAGTCCGTTGTGTCCTCCCCCCACCACGATGGTGTCGTAGGACGTCGACGTCATGACCGCTTCCTCTCAGGATCGAAGCAGGGCCGATCGACTACCGTCGCCGTGACACGACGCCGGCGGAACTCCACCGTTGTCTCAATGGAGACCTTCTCTCCCAGCGATCCGTGGGGCATCTTCACAGAAGCCAGGGCGATGTTCTTTTTGAGAAGAGGCGAGAACACTCCGCTGGTCGCTCGTCCAATCTGACGATTCCCCGAATACACCGGCACGGCGGTCCTCCATGCCTCCATGGGGACACAGGGAGGCAGGCCTTCCTCGTCGAAGAGCGATTCCAACTCATCCCAGTCAATGTCCAGGGCCACCAATCGCCAAGCCGAGCCCTCCGCCTTTTCTTTTCGAAGAGCCTCGTGGCCCACAAAGGGCCCCCGGTTCTTCAAGTGCACCGACCAGCCCAGTCCCAACTCATAGGGCGTGGAGATCTGGCTCGGCGCCATACACCGACGGGCGGAATAGTAGTCCACCCCCAAGAGGATGAATCCCGCCTCGATGCGACACACATCCAAGGCATTGAGTCCGATGGGGAGCATGCCATGGGGCTCGCCCGCTTCGATGAGGGCATCCCACACCGTGAGCGCCTGGTCGTTGGGCATCCAAAGTTCGTATCCCAGGTCACCGGTATATCCGGTCCGGGTCACCTCCAGATCGACCCCGGCCAGACGGACCGAGGTGGACCAGAAGAACTTCAGGTCCTCGATCCCACCCTCGCAACACGCCGCAAGAATCGCCCGGCTCGCTGGCCCCTGCACGGCCAGTGATGCCACCTGATCGGTGACATCTTCGATCGTCACGTCGAACCCCTTCGCAAAGGACCGAAAGTGTGCGGCCGAGGGGTCTGCTGTCGTTACCCGATAATGCTGGTCGTCCCATCGGGTGACCGTTCCGTCGTCGAGGACCTGTCCCTCTTCGTTGCACCAGCAGCCGTAACCGACCTGGCCCTGCTGAAGACGGGAGGTGTCACGGGCCGAGACAAACGCGAGAAACTCTGTGGCGTCAGGCCCTGAGACCAAAACCTTATAGAGGGGCGTGACATCCAAGAGGCCCGCTGCCTGGCGCACGGCATGATATTCGGGTTCGTGGTGGTCTCCGTAGAAGCATACAGCGTGATAACCCGCCCAATCCTTCCAACGCAGGCTCTCGCAAAGAGCAGAAGTGCGGGGGTGAAAGGGTGTGGGGACGGGCATGGCGAACTTCCCAACGATAAGACAGCGCAGAGCCTAGCACCCCGCCGACGGTCTACGTCGGTTACCATCCCAAAAGTAAAGGCGCTCTCTCAAGCGCCACTCATGCCTCTCACCCATCCACCACAACGGATTCCACCTTCATGAATACCGCCCTCTGTCGCGTCCTGCTCGGCTCAACCCTTTTATCTCTCACGCTCCTTGCCGCGCTCCCTCTGCAAGACTCGGATCCAGAGAAGACCTCGATTACCTACCGGGGGGGAAAGTACACCGTGGACAGGGGGCACAGCAGCATCGTCTTCCACATCCGCCACATGGGCGTTGCCAATGTTTGGGGAAGATTCGGAAAATTTTCAGGCACCTACGTCCTCGACCCCGAAGACCCCAGTGCAAACCGCATCGATCTGGAGGTTGATACCCGCACGGTCGACACCAACAGCCCCGACCGAGACGAACACATCAAGACTGAGGCTTTTCTTTCCGCTCAGAAACATCGCTACATGACCTTTGCCACGACGTCTTGCAAAGAGACCAGTCCGGGGAAGTTTCACCTCAAAGGGGACATGACCCTTCGAGGTATCACCAGCCCCATTGAAGTCGAGGCCGAACTCATCGGGGCACGAGAAGTGCCCATGTTTCAAGATTACCGCACAGGTCTGGACGCCCGTTTCACCTTCAAGCGCAGCGACTTTGGAATGACTGAACTCATCAGCCCCACGACCCTCAGCGATGCCATCGTCGTCTACGTCAGCCTTGAAGGAAAACAGCCCCGATAGAGCCTCTCCCGCTCCGGGTATGGGATTGAACACCGGCAAACTATGATGCTCCCATGAAAATCGCGTGTCTCGGCGGTGGTCCCTCAGGCCTGTACTTCTCTTTGTTGATGAAGAAGGCCTTCCCTGACAGCGAGATCGATATTTTTGAGCGCAACCAAGCCGACGACACCTTCGGCTGGGGCGTTGTCTTCTCTGATGAGACCCTCTCCCACTTTGAAGAGGCCGACCCCGAGAGCTTTGCTGAAATCACCGACCACTTTGTGCATTGGTCTGACATCGAGACCTACTTCGCAGATCGCTGCATCCGATCTACGGGACACGGCTTTTGCGGTCTGGCACGACGCGATCTTCTCCAGATCCTCCATCGCCGCTGTGAAGCGGTCGGGGTGCACCTCCACTTCAACACCGAAATCACGGGGGACGATGACCCGAGAGTCGCCGACGCCGACCTCATCCTCGGCGCCGATGGTATTAACTCGATCCTGCGCGAAAAGTACGCCGACCACTTTGAGCCAGAGATCGACAACCGTGTTTGCAAATTCTGCTGGCTCGGAACAGACAAGGCCCTGGATGCCTTTACCTTCATCTTCTTAGAGAACGAGGCCGGGATGTGGCAGGTCCATGCCTACCCCTTCAAGGACGGCCAGAGCACCTGGATCGTGGAATGCGACGAGACCACCTTTCAAAAATCGGGTCTTGAGAAGGCCACTGAAGAAGACACGGTGGCCTTCTGCGAGGACCTCTTTCGGGATCACCTGGAGGGAGCCTCCCTCCTGACGAACCGTTCGATTTGGCGGAACTTCCCCACCATCCGGAACAAGACCTGGCACCACGGGAAGATCGTTCTCCTCGGCGACGCGGCCCACACCGCCCACTTCTCGATTGGGTCGGGGACCAAACTCGCCATGGAAGACGCCATCGCCCTGAAAGACGCCTTCGTTGAGCATGGAACAGAAGACGTCCCCACCGTCCTCCAGGCCTATGAAGACAATCGTTATGTCGACACGGTCAAAATCCAAAAGGCGGCCCAGACAAGCCTGGAATGGTTCGAAAACACCTCCCGCTACGCCAAACTCCACCCCCTCCAATTCACCTTCAGTCTCATGACCCGCAGCAAGCGGATCACCTACGACAACCTCGCCGAGCGGGATCCCGACCTCGTGCAACAGGTCCGGGAATGGTGGTGGGACCAAGAGGTCTCCACGGAAAGGAATGAGGGAGGAGTCGCACCTCCTCCCATGTTTGCCCCCTTTCGGTTGAAGAACCTCGATCTTTCCAATCGCATCGTGGTCTCCCCCATGTGCCAGTACATGGCCGAGGAGGGAGCCGTCACCGACTGGCATCTTGTCCACCTTGGATCTCTCGCCCGAGGAGGGGCCGGCCTCGTCTTCACCGAGATGACCGACGTCAGCGCAGAGGGGCGGATCACCTTCGGCTGCGCCGGCATGTGGAACGACGAGCAGGAACAGGCATGGAAAAACATCGTGACCTGGGTCCACCAAAACACCCCCGCCAAAATCTGTCAGCAACTGGCCCACGCGGGGCGCAAGGGAAGTTGCCACCTCCCCTGGGAAGGCGGTCAGCCCCTCGAAGGCGATCAGGCCTGGGACACCCTCGCCCCATCCCCCATTCCCTTCGCCGAGGAGGGCCCGGCACCACGCGAGATGACCGAAGCAGACATGAAAGCCGTCACAGAAGACTTCGTGGCCGCCGCCCGCCGCTCAGAGGCCGCTGGCTTCGACATGATCGAGTTGCACATGGCCCACGGCTACCTGCTCAGCTCATTCCTCTCTCCTCTCTCCAATCAGCGACAGGATGCCTACGGGGGATCGATCGAAAACCGGATGCGCTTCCCCCTCGAAGTCTTCAAAGCGATTCGAGCCGCATGGCCTGAAGATCGCCCCCTCTCGGTTCGTCTTTCGGCGACGGACTGGCTTGAGCACGAAAACCGTGGCCTCACCATGGACGACACCCTGGCTGTGGCCTCTGCCCTCAAGGAAGCGGGGTGCGATCTTCTGGATATCAGTTCAGCGGGAAACTCCCCCGACAGCGAGCCGATCTTCGGACGGATGTTTCAGGTCCCCTTCGCGGAGCGCATCCGCTTTGAGGTGGGAATCCCCGTTATGTGCGTGGGTGCCGTCCTCGGTGCCGATCACGCCAACACCATCCTGGCTGCCGGCCGGGCAGACCTGGTCGCCATGGCCCGGCCTCACCTCATCGATCCCCACCTCACCCTGAGCGCCGCGGTGGACTACGAGGTGCAGAGCCAATGGTGGCCCAACTCCTACCTTCCGGCCAAGCCTCAGCCCACAGACCCCAACGAGCGACGTCGATAAACGTCACCCCGAGAGGAACTTGTCCATCTGATCACCGGTGACCACCCCGCCACGCTTGACGATCCACTCGGCGTTCCCTGGGCCCCAGGCTTCATCAACCCGCACGATCAGGGTGGTGCAAGTGCATCCCCCAGGACAGGTACACCCCTCCGTCAGAGGCGGACCGGCAAAATCGTACTCGGGAATCCAGCAGGTCCCGTCCTTGTCCTTGCAGGCTGAACAGAGATCCTCCCCCCGCCCTGCATGCCAGGTGGAGTAGGCCACGGCCGGTGACCGTCGAAAGAACTTTGACAAGAAACCCACGATCCATCTCCTCTCTTGAAACCACAAGCCTACCGCAGAGGCTCATTCCCGGCCTGAGCCGCGCTAAGTTTCTGGAATCGAGCCAGAACCTCTCGGCCTTCTTCTGTTTTGCCCTGCTGCATGAGAAGGCGTCCAAAGTGATAAAGCGTCTTCACGTGACCGGGAGACGCTTTTGCCGCTTGTCGCAGATAGGTCTCGGCCTGGTCTAACTCGCCGCGATCCCGAGACACGAAACCCAGAAATAAAAGACGCCGTCCTTCGTGCTCTCCCTCCGCAGGACAATTTTCAAGGTAGCCTTCGGCCCCATCGAGGTCTCCTCCATCCAAGGCGAGACCGGCTAGTTCAAGAAGGGTGGGAGCGTGGTTCGGATCTTCTTCGAGAACAGCCTCGAACAGTTTCTGCGCCCCCTCCAGATCCCGCACTGCGGCGCGACACAATCCCCGCCAATACTGTTCCAAGGCACTGTTTTTTCCGTTCCCCCAGACACGACCAATGACCGCCTCGGCCTCATCAACACGAAACATCCCCACCAGATACTCGACGAGAATGCGAGCGATCACCTCATCCTCGGGAACCTTCTCGTGGGCCGCCGCATATTTTTCCACCGCCGTCGGAAGAGCCTCGCCCCCCTTCTTTCGCAAAGTATCCCCATGGACCATCAGCATGTCGGCCGCCAGCCGCCTTCCCATGGTGGGGTCGTGTTGTTCGAGTTCCTCTGCAACTTCTACGGCTTTTCCAAGTTTCCCCAACGCCGCCTGGGTCTGGATCAGTCCGATTGTCGCCTCGATCCCCGGCTGACGAAGGCTTCTCGCCCTCTCATAGGCCGCCACCGCTCCCTGCAAATCCCCCAGGCCCTGGGCGTGCCGGCCTAAGAACACATAGAGACGGTATTCCGGCCCCTCGTAACCCTGCCACTGGGACGCAAGAGCTGCTGCTCGATTTGCCTTGCTCGCATCGAGGAGGCACAGACCCAGCAGACCATCAAGAGAGGAGGACTCGGCACTCGAAACGCGAGCCTCGTCCAAAAGAGCGATGGCCGCCTCGGCCTGTCCCTGACGGCGCAGTTGCTGGGCGCGGGACAGGATGTCCCCGTCCTGGAGGAGCGGGTGGGAAGCCCCCCCGAGAAGAAGGCCCAGCAAAAGAGCAACGCAGCGGCAATCCGCCATATCAGAACTCCTCTTCTGTCTGGAGCCACGACACCACCTCGTCATCGTTTTCCGCCTGACGGCTCGCCGAGATGGTTACGTGACGACCGCCGGAGATCCCTTCGAAGAGATGGCTTCCGATTCCGGGGATTGTGATCTCCATAGCATCGATGCTCTGGACCTCACCTAAGCCGAAATGGAGCCGGGGGTCGTCGGTTCCCAGAAAACTGGAGCCCGCGATTAAGGTCCGCGACCAAGATCTCCCGCCCGCCGTGACATGGGCTGTGGCCCCGACAGCCAGGGTATAGGCCCTCTCATCTTCCTCTGCTTTCTCAACCGTCACCTGGAGCCAGTTGCCGCGGTTCGGGCTCTCGTTCCAAGCGAGAAGTGGCGTCCCATCGAGGCGATTGAACACCAGATCAAGATCCCCGTCGTTGTCCAAGTCACCCGTCGCCATTCCTCGGTGCGCTCCCGGAGTGGAAAAGGGGATCCCAGCCGCATCGCCCACCTCGACAAAACGCCCTCCACCCTTTCCCGCAAAGAGCCGATTCACCTGATAGTAGGAGAGGGTCGGAAGATCGCATCCGTCCACCTGGGGATAGACATGACCGTTGGAGGAGACCACGTCCATCTCCCCATCACAGTCCAGGTCGGCCAGACAACACCCCCATGAAAGATCAAACCAGGTGGGAGGTCCCAGGCCCGCGAAACTTGATGCCTCGTCAAACCAGGGGGAGTCTCCCGCCTTTGTGGAGTTCTTGTAAAAGGCGTTGGCCTGGGTGGAGAAGTTCGTCACATAGATTTCCGGCAGTCGGTCACCATCGATATCCCCCAAAGCCACCCCCATCCCCGCCTCCATCTGTCCTCCTCCGCCCACGGAGACGCCGGCAACAAGACCCATCTCGTCGAATCTTCCGGTTCCGTCATTGATGAAAAGAGCATTTTCCACCGAGTCGTTGGCAACGTAGAGGTCTGGGTCTCCGTCCCCATCGACGTCAGAAAAAACCGGCTGGAAGCCGTAGGAGGGAGCGAAGGATGCCCCGTCCCGCTCCAGGGAAGCGACGGTGTAGCGGTAGTCTGGAAAGCCGGAGTTCAAAAGAAACACATCGGGCTGAGGAATCATTCCATGGGGACCGCAGGGGACCTCGCACCCCATGAAAGGGCAAAAACCTCGGGTTTTGAGACTCTCAGGGTCATGCACGAAATAGTTCGCGAGATACAGGTCCAGATCACCGTCGAGATCGACATCGGCCGTCGCCGCCCCCGTCGTCCAGTCATCCCCCGCTCCGGCAATGCCTTCGTGCTGATCGGTGACGTCGATAAAACGCGCCCCTTCGTTCCGATAGAGACGATT
>JAZALG010000074.1:0-8745 GCA_036229545.1 Planctomycetota bacterium
CTGATGACCGCTTGGCTATTGGACTCTGGTCGGTGATTGTCGAGGTCTTGGATGGGAATGATGCGATCGGGTGTTGTTTTACCGAGGAGTGATTCCCCGCTCATGTTTTTGCGGTAGGCGGAAAGGGACAGACCCGCCAAATCGAGGAGCGTCGGGGCGATGTCCGTGCCGCCCACGGGAGTGGAGACATGCTGTGGAAGAGAAGATTGTCCGGGCAAACCCACCACGATGAGGGGGATTCGGGTTTGGGGGCCATGAAGGGCTTCGTGGCTCCAGTGACCCTGCTCTCCAAAGGCTTCTCCATGGTCTGCCGTGACAATGACGGCGGTGTCTCCCAACTCCAAATCAAGAGTTTGCAGGAAACGATCCACCGCTTGATCCAAACTCCACATCTCCGCGTCATAGAGATCCACAAGGTGTGCGCGGTCCTGGTCGGTGGGTTGGTGGTTCGCTGGATAACTTCCGGACCGGAAGAGATACCCGTCCATGGGGCCGTCGTAGTCCTGGACCCATTGGTGGCGTGATGCGTCTGAAGGCACATAGGGCCAGTGGACATCAAAGAGGTTGACGAAGACAAACCATGGCCGGTCATCCTCTTCCTCGATGAATCGCTGCGCCGCGGAGAGGGTGTCTTCTGCCGGACGCATATAGTTTTGCCACCAGTGAGGTAGGCCGTTGCCTGCGAAGACGGGGTGGATTGAGGCGAAGATGGACTGGATGTCGTGGACAAGGCGCCAAAGGTGCGTGTCGCAGAGGGGGGGGTCGACTCTGTCGTCGTAGATCTCGAAACCGTTTTCGAGACCGGATCCTGCTGACAGAACGGATGTGGCCACAAAGGCCCCCGTTCGCCAACCGGCATCTTGGAGGATTTCGGTGACAAGAGGCACTTTGATGCTCCTGCGGGTCTTTGTGGTGCCGTGAAGGCTGGGGGGGAGGCCCGTCAGGATGGACACATGGGAGGAAAGGGTGAAGACGCTCGCCGAGAAGGCATTTTCAAAGAGGGTGCCCTGTTTCGCCAAGGCCGAGAGGTGCGGAGTTGTCGCACGATCGTAGCCATAGGGCCCCAGGTTTTCAGCGCGAGTGGTGTCCCATACAAGCAGGAGCAGGTTCGGTCCTTCACCGCCTCGGTTTCCAGTTGGTGAGGGGGAAGATCCCGTTCGCCCCACAGGGGTGAGGAGAGCTAAGAGGGCGAGGGCAATGAGTCCTTGCCCAAAGCGATGGCGCGCGGCCTTGTCGAGGTAGTCGGAGGCGAGGGTCAAGATCGTGAGGCCCCCGAGGACGGCGGAGAATGCGATCCAGGGTTCAAGGTGGGAGAGGCCTCCGGGAATGCGAAGAGGATTCCGGAAGACAGCGTTGAGGGCTACGGGAAGGACTGTCCATCCCAGGGCAGAGGCAAAGGCCTTTCCTGTCCGGCGGGTCGTGACCGAAACCGGCCAGGCAACGATGAACCCCCACACGACCCATGCGGCCAGAGCTTGGAGGGCGAGACCACCGTCTTCCATGCGATGAGGGAGGGCAAAGCGAGTTAAAATTGTGTCCACAGCGGCACAGGAAACGATGCAGACAATCAGGGCGGGGGCGAACACGTTAGTTTGGTTTTCGCACTTTCAAGATCCACGAATCGAAAAGCCATTCTCCCCAACTTCCGAGAAGAGCATCAATTTGAACTGCCAATTTATTGAGTGAGAGCATCACCTGGCAGGGGAAGCCCCAGCCTTTGCTGTCACACAGGGCCATGAACTCGGGCAGGGGGAAGGTCAGTTGATAGAGCCAACGTTTTTCCACCACGTAACCCCGTTGCTGAAAGAGGGTGGCTACTTCTCGACGAGACAGGCCACTGAGTTCCCTAAGGGGAAGGAGGGGGCGGCGTTGACGTCGTCGACGAAAACCAGCGGAGTTGGGGTTGATGTCGCCGATGACGAGGCAGCCTCCGGGGGCGACGAGTTGGTCCAGGCAATCGATGTAAACCTCTGGGTCAGGGGCAAAACTGATGACCCCGGAGTTCAGGACGAGGTCGAAGGGTTTTGAAAAAGGAGTCTCCTCGACGAAACTGACCTGGGCATTAAGGGAGACACCAGATGCTTTGGCATTATCCTGCGCCAACTCAACCATCGCGGGACTCGGATCGAAGGCCGAGACGTCGCAGCCGAGGAGAGCCGCCTCGATCCCGACCCAGCCGGTGCCACATCCCGCATCCAGAGTTCGCATGCCTGGCTGATGCCCGGACAACTCGGCGATCAGCCGTCGCATCCAGCGATAGTGTCCATAACCTGGAGATCCTGGGTTGCCGTTCCAGCCCGCAGCGTTGGCATCAAATTTGGTGCGGGTCGTGTCGGGACTCATGGCGGTCGCACGGCTGGCGAAGAGGAGAAGCGTCTGATCGCGCCCCTGGGGGAGGGGCTCTTCGAGGGTGCCCGTCAACTCTTCGTGCTGGCTCAGTGTGTGCGATGCCATCGATCCGCCCGCATCGATGGTGACGACAGAAGCCAAGTGTCCTGTTGGCCAGCAGGAGTTTCGCAATCGCGCCAGGTCCCTGTCATCAGGATGTCCTGCCATCAGGCCCAGCGCAAATCCGTCCTGTTGCACAGCATCTTGGATGGCCTGGACATTCTCCGAGGTCCCATCCAGATTAAGGACGGCGAGGTCTTTTTCGTTGTCGGGGATTTTCTCGGCGAGAGAGCCGAGGCTGGCGCGTCCAACGATCCAACCGGAAGAATCTGAGCGAGACGAAGGAGACATGGATAAACCGGGGCTCTAGCGAAACCTGCATGTGCCAGCCTAGCCTCCATGACACCTCGGAGCACCTGTTCGGTGCTGTTGCAATGGAGGACGGAACTTCTCTTGTCTAATGCCCACCTTGTCTCTGAAATCAACCGTCAGACACAGATATACTTTGTCCGAGTCGTCTCCGGGTGCTATCGATGATTCGGATGTTCTCTGAGATGGACGGCTGTTTTTCTTGGATGGAGGGGGGAGATCGTGAGCGCTGATCCGGTTGTGCGTTCTTTCCAACCAGGGGAGCGGGATGCTCTTCTCGAGATGAAGTGTGCGATTTGGCCCCACGTTGTCCTCGAAAACGAACGGCGCCGCTGGGACTGGCAGTTCGACGAAAACCCCTCTTACGACCCGGAACATCCCACGGCCCTGGTCTTGGAAGTGGGAGGAAAATTGGCGGGTTTCTTCACTCTGATTCCCCATCGTGTGCATCTAGGCGACGCGTTGGGACTGGCTTGTGATGGCGTTGATTTCTGCGTAGATGATGCCTATCGGGGGCAAGGATTGAGCAAACTGCTGGTGGAGAGGTGGATGGATCCAGCGACCTGCGACTTTTCTTTCACCACGACCCCCAGTTCTGTCGCCATCCACGTCATGACAGGGTGCGGCGGCCAACTCTTGGGATCGACGAATGAAACCGTCGCCCACGCTTGGTTTGTTGACGGTGCCCACGACGCGCCGCCCGATGTTCCCCTGGATGACGTCAAAGAGGTCGAGGCATACGGCGACGATTGGGACCAATTGTGGGAGCGCATTCGAAAGCACCACCCCCTGTGCCTTGTCCGTGATGCCCTCTATTTGAATTGGCGCCACCGTGACTTTCCCTTTCAAAAGTCAGTCCTTCTTGAGTCTCGAGATGCGTCTGGCGCTTTGACCGGGGCCGCGGTGGTCCAGGTCGATCGAGAAAGTGACCGCCTCTATCTTTGTGAACTTCTCACCGAACCCACGGCGCCTCATGCATGGCGTGGGCTTGTGCGTCGTGCCGTGGGCATCGCCAAGTCTTCTGGGCATCAATTGCTCGCTCTAGCGACCCGCAGTGTGCGAGAGGCTGGTTGGGCGGGAGAAGAGGGCTTCGAGCCTCTTCCCGGGGATGTTCCCAAGTTTCTGGGTAAGGTGAATCCGCCCTCGGCATCGGTGGCAGTGACCGATTGGTTCGTCACCTTGGGAGACGGCGACCAGTTGTACAATGTGGGTGAACCAAAGGAGGACAATCGTGGCTGATGTCTCGGGGACCGTCGCTCTCGTCGAGAGGGAGCAATGGTATATCGATATCTTTCTCTCCCGGCAGACGGTCGACACTCCACCCGCGACCCGGGTACTTATGGTTGGGCCTCACCCCGATGACAATCTCTTCGGTGCCGGTGGGACGGTAATCAAATATCTTGAGGCTGGAATCCCTGTCCACTGGGTTTGCGTGACGGACGGACGAGCCTGTACGCCGGATCCCGAGGAGCGAAAACAGATCGTCGAGGTTCGTGCCCAAGAGGAGAGAGCCTGCGCTGCTGCGTTGGGCTTACCTGACCCAGACTTGTACGGCTTTCCGGAAGACCAGTTGGCGAACCCTGAAGTGACGGCTCAGGCGATTGAGCGATTGGTGAAGAGCCTGGAATCGATCCAGCCCGATGCAGTTTTCGTCCCCTACTTTTTGGAGAGCCACCCTCTCCATCGCTACACGACATACCTCGTGGCCGAAGCTTTGAAAAAGGCACAGTTGAAGGCGACGGTGTATTCATGGGCTCACGGATCGTTTCCGCCACCCTCTCTCGTGGTCGACATCACCGAGGTTTTCGAACGAAAACGCGAATTGGCGGCCTTCTTTGATTCCCAATTGGCTGGTCGAGACTGGAACAGGGAACTGGAGCGTCTCGGACGACTGAACGCCACGTTTGCCGATTCTCCGACGGACTACTGCGAGGTTTTCTTAGCCCAGGACTGGTCGGTCTTTGTACCGGACATCCTTTCTCGGGGCCTGGAGCAGCCAGGAACTCTTGAGGCCGGAGTCCAGCCGGTGGTGGCGGAAGAGGCGTAACTCGAAGGGGTCGTACCTCGGCTCACCCTAGTACAAAGAGATGGCATCTCCGGAGGTGAGTCCCCCTCCGTCAACGGCGGAAACTTTCAAATGGACTTGTACCGCTCCGGGAGAGACTGGCCCTGTCATCAAAGTCACCTCGGTGGAGGTGATTTGAGTGACGATGAAATAGGGCAGGAGGTTGTAAAAGGAGAATTCGAGTCCATTGATGGAGGCCTGGAGGCCGAACTTGATGTCTGAAAACCCATTGGGATCAACAAGACGTATCCAGAGGAGTTGATTGCTGTCGATCCAGAGGTCTACGGCTGGTCTTCCCGGCACCATATTTGAACTGTTGTTGACGGCCGTTAGTGCGTCGATATCGGACGAAGCCTGATCGTCAAGTCCTTGGTCCCAGATGACGGTGCCGTTCTGGTCTGTTGCCTGGCCTGACCAGACATCGATGAGCCGGACGAAGTCGATTTGATTCAAATCGACCAACCCGCTGAGGACATCAGGGTGCTGGGAAAGGTCATTGAGATCGAAGGCATCACCGCCTGCTTGGACAACATTGACAGGATCGATCAGAAGCGTCGGATTTGTGAGGACGGGCATGACCCCGGCAAAGCCGTGATAGTTGGACACATCGGTGCCGGCGAAGGGGGAAAAGGGGCCGACCTCTCCCAGGTAGGTATTGGGAAAACGTATCCAGTGGACGTCATCGCTAGAGATCTCGACGAACATGGCCTCGACAAAACAGTGGGAGGTGTCAGAAATGAAAAAAGGATTTTCACTCACGATGAGGTCCGCTCCGGGCCCATCAACGCAACTGTTTTCAAAACCCAGAGTCACACTTCCCCCTCGCCCCAGGGTGTAGACATCGAATGATCCGGCGAACAACCCTTCTCCCTGTGGAGCTCCGAGACCATCGTCGGGGGTTCCAAACGCGGCACCGGGGCCGGGCTGGACCGCCACGACTAAATTGGCGAAGGGGTCGTCCATCCCAAGGACGGATGTGGAGAGGATGATCCAGATGGAAAGGAGGGTGAGGACGATTTTCACTATGGGCCAATCACAAGATTCAGCGCGTTGCTGACCCCGACATCATTGTTCTTGAGCACGAAGGCCTGAGCGGTGAAGGCGAGGCCCACAGCCGCGCCTACTTCGTGGAGGAGGACGGACAAATCCGCTTGTCCTGTTGCGTCGAGCGGAACGGGTGACGTCATCACGAAGGGGGCACTGAACCCCACCTGAAGATCGCCGATGCCGCCCAGCGTCACCCCGGACTGATCGAGAGAAAGAACCCACACCACATTGCCCGTGCCCCACCCCGTATTCGTGAGAGTGAAGACGGAATTATTTGCAACGTTTCCAGAGATGGAGAGTTCGCATAGCGGGGCGCTCCGGATTCTCCGGTCGGTGGGGGGAGCGGGGAAGGCGTCGTAGAAGTCCATGACGTGAAGAAAACCATCACCGCCTGATCCCGGCACCAACCCTCCTTGCCCCTCGATGAGGTGAAGCCCGGTTGTGAATCCGAAGCCTGTCCACCAATCTTGGTTCACTTGATCGGCGACGCCATCCCCGTTCCGGTCGTTTTCGAGGCGGGTAATCGATCCGGAACCCCAGTCAGAAGCGAAGGTGCCGCTCAAGAGGAAGTCTCCACCCTTGACGCGCACGAGACCGCTGGCACCGGAGAGCCCGTCCGCGAAAATGGTCTGTTCTCCGCTATCGAGAGCGTCATCGTCCCCGTTGTTGTCACTCAAGGCGTAGACCCGGCCGACGAAGGAGTTGGCGTCGAGATCGGCGAGGTAGAGGGTTTGTCCATCGGCGACCATGTCTGCGGCGTAACCGAATCCCGATGCCCATATATGTGCTTCGGTCTCCCCGACGGCGATGATGGCACCGAGGGTGGGCGCGGATCCGAAGGGTGTCGACCCTGAGACGAGGAAACGGTTGGCGTTTGGCTCGTACTCAATAATGAAGGGGAGGATCGACGCACCGTTTGAAAGAATCGGGAGGGTCGCTGGGTGCGCGATATGTTCTCCCTGATCCAGAACATCTCCATCTCCGTTGAGGTCCTGGAGAATATTCAAGGGCTGTCCCGTCACGCTAAATTCGGGAGCGGAGTCGCCCACGAGCAGGGCTCCCGTGAGAGGGGATACCGCAACACCCGCTACGGAGCCGAAACCTGACGCGAAGGTGGAGGGGGTCCCCCCGTGTCCAACAATGTCGAGTCCACTTGTTCCGAACCCACCTGTCGAGATCAGAAGAGATCCATCGCCGAGAGCGCCCACGACGGGGCCGGGGAGGACGTTTGATTCGATATTGAAGCCCACGGGCTTGCTGGGATGTGGGATTTGTAAGGCGATCGAAAGGCAGACAGCGGTCAGAGTGCAGGCAATCATGGAAGTTGGCTTTTTGTGAGATGGATGAGGCTTTCTCCCTGGATGACTGGGGCGACCAACGGTCTGTGGGTCTGATAAGTCCAAAGAAAAAAGCCACGAACCTTGAAGAGGTTTGTGGCTTGTTGGAGTCCCGGGGGGCTCCTTCGATGGACGGTTTGTATCTCCCAGATCCGGAGAGAGTACGAACTGTTCATCGGCTGGGTTTTCTGACTTTCGGATTTGCCTCCAGACGCGCCTTCCCACCCTTTCGGGCAGTGGCCGGTACTCTTCAGAATCCCGTGATCCAAAGATCACAGGAGAAGGCACCCAGCATCTATTGACTCCGTTTACAGCGGCGGGACCGTGACGGATTTACACCGTCTTCCCCAAGGGCCGACAAACAAAGACAGTTGAAAAATAAAAGAGCGACCCCAATCCTCTCGGATTAGGGAGGATCAGATCGTTGCACGGATACAGGGGGGGGTCAATCTCTTCGTTTCACGTCGGGCTAGTGCCTTGGCACGGAGGCTTCAGAGGTCCAACATGAAGGGCAAGAAAGTCGTTTAGGAGAGGCTATGAGAGAAGGTGTCGGCCTGCTGCCGGGAAACTTCTGAAGGAACACATGGATTCTGATGCTGTAGAACCGCCGAACGACGAGCACCCTGCTGAGGAGGAGACCCCTGCTGAGGAGGAGACCCCAACCCAGGGGGAAAGGCCCGGGGGCCTGCTCTCTCAGATTGACCCCCACGTGGTTCTCTACCACGATCCTCGGAGCATTCATGCTGAGCAGTACCGTGCGTGCAGAACAAACCTTGTGGCTCTCAATGAAGGTGGAAGTCCCTGGGCTGTCGTGGTGACAGGGAGTCGAAGGGGGGAAGGCACATCCATCACTGCCGCTAACTTGGCGGCGAGCCTTGCGGAGTTGCCAGGGACTCGGGTCTGTCTTGTGGATGCGAATTTCCGCAATCCACGACAGCGGGATATTTTCGGCCTGGAGATGGATGCTGGAGTCTCCGAACTGCTCTCGGGCGATGCAGCTCTCACAGAGGTTATTCACTCCACCTTGATTCCAGGGTTAGATCTTGTGACAGCGGGAGTACGACCCGAAAGTCCATCCGAGTTGCTGGGGAGTGATCGCTTCTCCAATTTCCTCGATGAAATCAGACGTCGTTATTCGTGGATTCTGATTGATTCACCCCCGGTCCACCCCTTTACTGACGCCTGCGTTCTCGGTCCCGCAGTGAATGGCACCCTGGTGGTGGTACGAATGGAGGATACGAACCGAGATCTTGTGGATCGTACGGTCGTGAATATTGAGAGTGCCGGAGGGAAGGTCCTGGGGACTTTCCTGACAGGCTTGTCGCCGGATCGAGATGACCGGGCACAAGGCAACTACTATCAGAATGCCCACGCCTATCGTGCGACGAGTAAGAAGGAGCAAAAGGAGCAAAAAGAAAAGAGCAGGGCTGAAAAGCAGTTGCTGAGGGAGGAGAGGACCTTCCTGAAGAAGAAGAAAGAGGCAGAGGAAGCCGAGCGCCTGGACGAGCCCGAGGTCTAACGCGTGCCACTGCTGGGAAA
>JAZALG010000075.1:0-7159 GCA_036229545.1 Planctomycetota bacterium
CCTCCGCTCCACAGGGAACTGCCAGAACAACGGGATGATCATTCTCAAGCGAGTAGAGTTGCAATCGAGCGCAGTCCGCCATCCGCCTGCCCAGGGAGGCTAAGAGTTCCCGATGGCCGTGGTACTTAAAGGCGTGAACGATCTGACGTACCGGGCCTTCGCATCGCCACAGCGCGGCACCCTGCTGAAAAACGAAGGGACGCCCGAAGCGTTGGCAACGGAGGCAGCCACTCTCCTCCGCGATTCTCCATGATTCCCCACAGAGCGAACAGGTCGGTCCCAGCGGAGCGAGACAGGCGGAAAGACATTCGGCACAGGGAACAACAGGTGAGTGTTGACCGCAGAGGAAGCATCCCCCCGGAAAACAGATCGCCTCCAGCGACCGAGTGAAAGTCTCTAAGGCATGTCTAAAAAGGACTCGTGTCGGAGGAAAATCAACGACGCCACTCAGATCCAACATTTCGGACGGGTGCAAAGGCATCGTCATGGGCTAATCGTCGTCTCCGTACCGGCCCCATGTGCAGCGCCTTTCGAACACGTGTCGCGTATTGCCCAATCGAATCGTCCTCCTGAGGGGGAACTCCCAAAAGCACGCCGAGTTCCTGGATCACGTCCGGATGCTTTTCGAAATCCCATTCCGAATGTTCCTCAAAGAACTCTGCCATGAGCCGACGGAAGACGCCCATGGACCACAAATTTTGGAGCACTCGGAGAAGTACCGTCACGAGGACAATGGCTCCGGCCAGAAGAGCCAGGGCCTGGGCCTTCGCAACAAACACGTCGGCTGCAACGGTGGGACCGAAAGGCCCCCAAAGGTCGTACACCACCGCCACGATCTGCATGGAAAACCCGACGAGCAGACCAAGAAAACCACAGAAGATTTGCGCTTTGACTCGAAGCTGTTCGTAGACGGACCTGAGATTTTGCGGTCGCTCCACACCGAAATACTCGGATATGAATCGCCGCGGTCGACGCACCGTCATGGAGTTCGCCAGAAAGATCACCCCGACGATGCTTAAAGAAAGGCCGATAGTCAGTGGATTGATGTAAGCCAGCACGGTTCGAACTCGCGGATTTGAATAACCCAGAGCAGTAATTTCTATCATCGCAAAGGATTGGGCGAGCCGAAAGATTGCAGTAGCGCATGATTCTCTAGACGGCGTACACGGCAATCCATCACACACACGCCTTCTGCCCATTTCCCCTCGATTCCGCGATCCTTCACCAACCGCACTCGTTCTCGGCCTGAAAGAATCTGACGCTGCCTTCCCCCTACTCCCTCTGTTAGCATTCCGCCCAACCCCATTCGTAGTCCGAAGAGACTGTTATGGTTGACCCACAGGTGGTTCGCCAAATTGCTGAGTTGGCGCGTCTTGGACTCGATCCATCCAAAAACGATTCCCTCGTGTCCGACCTGGTCTCTCTCTTGGAACATTTCCAGGGGATTCAGGAGGTCGATACAGAAGGTGTCGAGCCCCTCGCCCATGCACACGACCTCCCCGGGACACCTGAAGAAGATGTTGTGGAGCCTTTCAAAAATCCTCGAGATCGGCTCACCCCCGAAGGCGCCCATTCAAGGGAGGGCTTCATTGTGGTCCAGCGGATCCTCGACGAAACCATCGCCGACGACCTACAGAGCCCATGAGCACTGCTGTAGAAATTGCAGGAAGAGTCCGATCAGGAGAACTTGACGCTGTTGATGTCACCCAGGCGGCTCTCCAGCGTATCGACAAGCGTGATGGGGGCATCCACGCTTACCTCAATTGTGACGCACAGGCCGCGCTCACTCGGGCCGAGCAGATTTCTGAATCGGTGCAAAATGGCGAGGACCCCGGGTGCCTCGCAGGAGTTCCGATCTCCTTGAAGGACAACATTGCCCTTGAGGGAGAAACCCTCACTGCGGGCTCTCGAATTCTGGAAGGGTATCGGGCGCCCTACACCGCCCATGTCACAGAACGGCTCCTTCAAGAAGGTGCCGTTCTTCTGGGGCGAACGAATCTTGATGAATTCGCGATGGGCGCCTCGACGGAAAACTCGGCCTGGGGAGCAACGCACAACCCATGGGACACAACCAGAGTTCCGGGAGGGAGCAGCGGGGGCAGCGCCGCCGCGGTTGCCGCCGGCATCGTTCCCGTGGCCCTGGGAAGTGAAACCGGCGGATCGATTCGCCAGCCCGCAGCACTCTGCGGAATCACGGGATTCAAGCCAACCTATGGCGCCGTTTCTCGAAGAGGGCTTGTGGCATTTGGATCATCTCTTGACCAAATCGGCCCCCTCGCCGCCCACGCCGAAGATGCGGCTCTCGTATTTGATGTCATCGCCGGGCACGACCCTAAAGACGCCACCTCTTTTGCCGGAGATCGAGCTGGTGCCATGGCAGAACCGGCGACATTCGAAAATCGTCGTATTGCCATCCCAGAGGACTTCGTTGACGACATCGTCGACCCCCACGTCCTTGCCACCATGAGCGCCGCCATCGCACACATGGAAGAGGCCGGGGCGATCACCAAGGTCATTTCTCGAGGCCGCCTCAAGCACATCCATCTTTCCATCCCTGTCTACTACCTCATCGCTTCCAGTGAAGCGGCAAGCAATCTCGCACGATTCGACGGAGTGCGGTACGGACCCCGCAAAGAAGGTGATGACTTACTGGCAAGCTACCTCGCCACTCGGGGAGAAGGCTTTGGCGCCGAGGTCCAACGCCGCATCATGCTTGGAACATTTGCACTCTCAGCGGGCTATGCCCAGGCGTGGTATCTCAAAGACCTGCAGGTCCGTCGCATCATTCGAGACGAACTCACCGACCTCCTCACGGAATTCGACTTCATTGCCGCTCCAACCAGCCCCTTTGGTGCGTTCCCCCTTGGCGAAAAAACCGCCGATCCATACCTCATGTACCTGTGCGACCTGTTCACCGCTCCGGCATGCCTCGCCGGCCTTCCCAGCGTTTCGGTTCCCTGCGGTCTTGCACCACGCGGACCCTACAAGGGGCTCCCCATCGGCCTTCAACTCACGGGGCGTGCAGGAGAAGACCACCGGGTTCTGGCAGCTGCCCGAACATTTGAAGCTGCCCGGGGTGAACCGGAACGCTGCCCCCTTTTTGAAAGCGCCGACGCGTGACCACTACAGCCTTCGAACCCGTCATCGGCTTGGAAGTGCACGTGCAGTTGGCAACGTCTTCCAAGATGTTTTGCCGCTGTCCCGCTGAGTTTGGAGCGCCCCCCAATACTCACGTGTGCCCTGTCTGCACGGGACAGCCGGGGACGCTCCCCAGGCTCAATGGCCGGGCCATTGAACTTGCCGTGCGGGCCGGATTGGTTCTGAACTGCACGATTGATGAAGTGCTCAAATTTGACCGCAAGAACTACTTCTACCCAGACCTCCCCAAGGGCTACCAAATTTCACAATATGATCGCCCCCTCTGCAGTGATGGCTCGTTTACCTTCCACACCGAAGACGGAGCCGACCACCAGGTCACGATCCAACGAGCCCACCTCGAAGAAGACAGCGGAAAAATCATCCACCCCCCGGACCTTGGGATGTCGCTCGTGGACCTCAACCGCGCCGGGACACCGCTCCTTGAAATTGTGAGCGGTCCCGACCTGCGGAGCCCCGCCCAAGCCAGCGCTTATCTCCAAGACATGCGACAGGCCCTTCGGTATGCCGAAGTTTCAGAATGTGACATGGAAAAAGGGAGTTTTCGCTGCGACGCAAACGTTTCCCTGCGCCCGAAAGGGTCCAGCGAGATGGGCACACGCACCGAGACAAAAAACCTCAACTCATTCCGATTCGTTGAACAGGCGCTGACATCAGAAATCGAGAGACAAACCGCAATCCTTGAGGGAGGCAGCAAGGTGGTTCAGGCCACGATGGGTTTCAACTCTGACACCGGAAAAACCCATGTGCAGAGGACCAAAGAAACGGAGGCTGACTATCGCTACTTCCCAGAGCCTGACCTCCCTCGATTCGATGTCACGGCATCTCAGGTTCAGAACATCCGCCAATCTCTTCCGACATCTCCAGCCGATCGACGTGAACGTTACCTGCAAAACGGGGTCGCCCTCAAACATGCTCAGACTCTCTTAGCGGATAAGCACCTTTCTGATTATTTCGAGGGTGTCCTCGCCTCGGGTGCACCCCCTCCTGCCGCCGCCAAATGGGTCCTAACGGAAGTCCTTCGCCTAGCGAATGACAAGAGCGTGCAGGTTGAAGAACTCACGCTCACACCAAAACGGACTGGAGAAGTCATCGAGATGGTTGAAAGCGGTGAGATTTCGCTCGGGGCCAGCAGAGTCCTCGCCACGGCCCTCGATCAGGACCCCGATGCATCACCACGCGCCACTGCTGAAAAACTCGACATCTTTCAGGCTTCAGAGGCGGAGGACATCGAGGCATTTGTCTGTGATGTCCTCGAATCCGAAACGGACGTGGTCAAGCGTTACCGTGATGGTCAAGAGGGCCTTCTCGACGCTCTGATTGGTTCCGTCATGAAGTGCTCAAAGGGTAAGGCCAACCCCCACACCGTACGGTCTCTCCTGATCGCCAAACTGAAGGACTGACACCCTACGGGAGATCCGCCACTCCCACCCACCCATCGATTCGGCGATCCGCAATCGCACGTCGAAGGTCTGAGGCAGAATCGATAAAAATCACGTGGGCGTCTCCCTGTTCTTTGCGGGTGACCACCTCGTGCCCAAGAGTTTCAAGCCCTCGCCGAAGAGCGGGGGAGTCTCCTGCTTCTTCAAGAACGAGACGGTCAGGAAACCACTGGTGGTGGAAACGAGGTGCCGACACAGACTCTCCAGGATCGCGGTCGCGAACCAAGACATCGTGAACGATCAGGCCGATTGTGTTGATGATAGTCCTCCCCCCAGGACTTCCCGCGACAAGAACAGCCTTTCCATCGCGGACTGCCACTACAGGTGACATTGACGAAAGAGGTCGTTTGCCGGGGGCAGCCTGATTCGGAAGTGTGCCGATAAAACCCTTTTGATTGGTTACTCCCGGGACGCGATTGAAGTCGCCCAGTTCATTGTTCAACAGGATTCCTGTTCCAGCGGCGACGACCTTTGCACCGTAGCTTTGCTCCAGGGTGTAGGTATTGGCTACCGCCATACCCCACTGATCTACGATCGAAAAGTGCGTGGTCTGCGTTCCTTCCGCGAGCGTGACCGACGGACCCAAGCGATCGCTCGGTGTCGCGGCATTCAACCGGATCGATCGCGCCATCGCATCGAGGTACCCGTCACTCAAAAGTTCCTCGACAGGAACTTGGACATGATCGGGGTCGGCAAGGTGGATTGCCCGATCCGCAAAAGCCCGTCGCGCCGCCTCCGCGTAAAGATGAACAAAGGAAATCGAGTTCCGACGCCATCGTTCTGCTGACCGACGCTGAAGCACTCCAAGAATCTGCCCCAGGGCCACACCCGATGAAGACGGAGGAGGCATGGCAAGAAGTTGGCTCTCCCCGACAGGGATCGACACCGGCTCTCGCATGACGGCTTGATATCCCGCAAGGTCGGCAAGGGTCATCAACCCTCCATGGCGAGCCATGTCAGCAGCGATCAGGACGGCGGTTCGACCAGAATAAAAAGAGTCCGCGCCCCCCTTGGCCAGACGTCTCAACGTTCCAGCGAGATCGGGCTGGCGAAGGAGGTCGCCAAGGAGAGGTGCGCGGCCATGGGCGTCGAGAAAAACTCGGCGAGCAGCCGGATTGGTCGCGAGGATGCTGGCCACGGCGCTCAGTGAAGACGAGAGGTCTTCATCCACTACGATTCCATCAGCAGCGAGCCGTATGGCGGGCTGCACAAGTTCGCTCCAAGGCAAAGATCCGAAGTTTCGGTGGGCGAGAAACAAACCCGCCACAGTCCCTGGGATTCCCACAGCCCGGTGCCCGCGGGCGACCCATTCAGAGTGATAATTACCCTCGTCATCTAAAAAGAGATCTGCACCCACCGAAGAAGGCGCCGCTTCCCGGTAGTCGATGGCAACTTCCCGCCCGTCGGCTGCCCGAACGATCATGAAGCCTCCCCCTCCCAAATTCCCCGCGGCAGGATGGGTCACGGCAAGGACCAGGGCGACCGTCACTGCAGCATCCACCGCATTTCCACCCTGAGCCAGAATCTTAGCCCCCTCCTCGGCACCGTATCGATCCACGCAGGCCACAGCGCCACCCGCCGTCGTCAGGTCCCGACCAAGGCGGATCTGCTCATCAATAGAGGAACCACTTGTTTCGTGACACGCGGGCAGGCTCAGCCAGAAGCAAATCCACGCTCCCAGGAGATAAGCCGGAGATTTCTCCTTCACGGAGAGGAGACCTCTTCCTTCTCCATCTTTTCAATCATCTCTTCGGCCCAGCGCTGCCGGAATCGTTCAAAATCTTCCAACTCAGCCATGGAGAGCGGCAAGGAATCGAACACGTGGCGAAAGAACTTCTCTCCCCCGAAGCGATATGCCTCTTTGGCGAAGTTGCGGCCGTAGGCGTACTGAGCCATCTTTGCCCGCGCCACAAGATTGACGACTCCCGCGAGAGCATCCTGTCCAGGATCTCCCCCTTTCATCACCCGAGTCTCTTGAGCTGATTCCACCGTGGGGATGGGCAAAGACTCCCGCTGGACAGCCTGACAGGCCAGTTCGGATGCGTAGGTCGCCCGCCCCTCCAGCAAACTCATGCGAGCCTGGAGTTCAGGCAACATCGAAGGATCACCAGCGAGGTCAAAAAGTTCGGAAGGAAGGGGCATCACCCCGTAGGTCTGGTCGTCATAGCCATGCACGAGTTCGTGGGCCATGATCCCAAAGAGAAAGTCCTCGGTTCCCTTAGGGTCTTTTGAGGAATACGCCTCAACGACATCCTTGATGACATAGATGACCTTTTCATCGGGCAGATATCGGCCCAGCATGTTCTCGGAAAACACAAAGTCCGCCAAGACGTCCATCCCTGCCGTAATGCCTGACGCGTCTTCCAAGTCTTTCGAATAATTAATGCGCCGTTCCCGTGCCTCGTCTGCCGTAAGAACAATCACCGGAACCGGCTCCGCCAAATGAACCTGCGCTCCCTCTTCCAGAGCCAGAACAACTTCCGCGTACAGGGTTTCCACCTTCTCCTGGGTAATGGGCTCGTCCTCGGCGCAGGAAACCAGCGTTGAGGCCCCCAGAAGAA
>JAZALG010000076.1:0-11444 GCA_036229545.1 Planctomycetota bacterium
ACCTGTTTTCCCTTTTTGACCAGGACTTCCCCTGGAATGGGGAGCATGCGATCTCTGGTGAATTCGGCAGCAGCCGAGACCTTGAGGCCGGGAGTGTAGGCGTGACTCATGGCGTCATTCTTTCGGATAGAGGTCCAGGGCGGTAGACCAGCGTGTGATGGATTCCACTCGTTCAGATGGGGTCTTGGCAATTTGAAGGGGTCTTCCTCGGCCGTCGAGGAGGATGCCGGCCTCGCCGCCCTTGAGTTCGACCTCCACAGGGTTCCCCGGTCCGTTTCCAACGTCGACGTGTTTCGCGGGAGAGATCTTTGCCTGGGCCGTGGCCTCTGCCGGAAGAGGAATGGAATCGAGAGTGCCGGGAAGAATCTCGATATCCCGTTTTCCATCGGGGTGGTCGATGGAGACATGGGCGAGAGGGGCCTTCCCTTTTGTGGCCCCGACAGGCGCGATGCACGAGCCCAACATCACGAGGCAATCTCTCTGGAAGACTTCTGTTGCCGCCTGAGGGTGCTCTTTCGCGAGGACGCCGAGTTGAGGCATCATAAAGATGCTGTCGACGGCGAGTGTCGTCACACCCTCGGGCTCAAACGCGTCTGTGAGCATGAGTGCCGCCTGCATGCGGCGAGGCGCGTGGCTCAGGACACCTCCTGAGCCGACGAGGAGGTCGAGTCCCATCATGTCGACAAGGGTGGCGCCTGCGCCGGTCTGATCGAAGGCCTCGGAAATGTCGCGGACTTGGCGGACGCCTTTCAACTCCGTGGCGAACTGTTTGTGCTGAATGAGTGAAAGACGGAGCGCTTCTCGGGCAATGGCCTGCTCGACTTGAAGGTCGCGCAGCATGGAGGGGATGGTGGTCGGGCGAACCATCTTGTTTTTCACTCTGTCCCGGAGCTCTTTTTCATCCATGTCGAAGGGGACCCATCGGAGGACGTTGTCGAGTCCCGAAGAGGCCACCACATTGCTGACCGAATAACTCATTCCCAAATTGGCGGACACCGTCCGGTTGAAGGCACCTTTGAAGACCGAGAAGACGTCCGTGGTCGCCCCTCCGATGTCGACGCCGAGAACATCGATGTCCTGTTCTTTCGCAATGGTTGCAATGATGTGGCCGACGGCCCCGGGGGTAGGCATCACCGGGGCGCTGGTCCAACTCTTTAACTTGTCGTAGCCGGGGGCCTGAGCCATGACGTGTTCGAGAAACAGGTCATGGATTTGGTCTCGTGCGGGGTCGAGGTTTTCCTCGTCGAGGGTTGGCCTCAGGTTGTCGACGATGGAAAGGGCGGATTGGTCTTCGAGAATTTCCTGCACGGCAGGTTGAGCTTCCACGTTGCCTGCATAGACAACGGGGAGTTGATAGGAACTGCCCAGGCGGGGCTTGGGGTCGGCGGCGCCGATCAACTGGGCGAGTTCTGCCACGTGACTGGTGGTTCCTCCGTCGACGCCACCCGAAAGTAGGATCATGTCCGGACGCAGGTGTCGGATCCGGCTGATTTGCTCGTGAGGGAGGCGCTGATCATTGCTGGCGAGGACGTCCATGACGATGGCTCCGGCGCCCAGAGCAGCGCGCTCAGCGCTTTCTGCCGTCATGGTGCGGACAACGCCTGCAACAAGCATCTGGAGCCCGCCTCCCGCGCTGGAGGTCGAGAGGTACAGGTCGACTCCATCCTTTCCTTTCTGGGGGCAGATAATCTTTCCGTCTTTTCCGAGAAGGCGTCGGCCGCAGAGTTCTTCGACTTCTGTGACAGCGTTGAGAACGCCCACGGTGACGTCGTCAAAAGGTTTCTCGACGGTCGTTGGAGCCTCGCCCCGAACCTTGAGGCGATAGCCGTCTTTTTCCATCTCGATGAGAATGGCCTTGGTGGTGGTGCTGCCACAGTCGGTCGCGAGGATCGACTTGACGGTCTTTGTCTTTCCACCTTTTTTGGTCATGGGAGAGTTTCTCCACCGGTAGATTTTCCGGGAGTTTGCTCCGCTGGCGCTTCGTCGCCCCGCCGTGTGCGATCGGCTTGATCGATCATCTGGACGAATTCAGAGATGCTATCCCGTCTTTCGAAAATCCTCGCCAATTCGTCAATTTGCGAGGAGGGCAAGACGAGTTTCCAGAGGGGGGAGGCCATGGTCATCATGGTTGAGGTCACCATGTTCATGGGGGTGATGGTCTCGAGGAACATCATGGCGGGAAGGGTTAGGCGATATCGAGCGATCCTGTCCGCAGCCTCACAAAGGATTTTGTGATCCTCGGGTGAGAGAGAGGACGAAGAGTTCATGGTTTGCTGGGTCATATTTTAAAAGTTGCCCGGCGATCCGTTCCAGCAGGGCTGCCGGCGATCGGTCGCTCATCGATGGATGATGCCTCCATGAGGCTTCACATGGTACCCAAGGGCTCTCAGGGGGGGTAGAGGGGCCAAAGGCGTCTCCTAGAGAGGAGAAAGAGGCATTAAGTGCAGATTTTTCTTTCCAGAGGAGAAGAGGTGCCTTGATCGGAGCCCCAATGGGTCCGGATGATTCTGGCGTGGGTATGTCCGTTTGCATCATCACTTTGAACGAGGAAGAGAACCTTCCACGTTGCCTGAACTCCGTAGAGGGGGTGGCGACGCAAATTGTGATCGTGGACTCTCTGAGTACCGATCGCACGGAGGAGATCGCGCAAGAGGCTGGCGCGGAGTTCCACAAACAGGAATTTCAGGGCCATGTACTCCAAAAACAGACGGCCCTTGAGAAGGCCAGTGAAGACTGGGTTCTCTGTCTCGATGCCGATGAATGGCTCGACGAGGATCTTAAGGAGGCCGTCAGCAGGATCGTGAGTGGAGAGGAAGGAGATTCAGCGGACGGATATGAGGTCAACCGTCGCGTTTCATATCTCGGGTCTTGGATTGACCACAGTGGATGGTCACCCCAGTGGCGACTGAGGCTGATTCGACGGGGCAAGGGGCACTGGACCGGAACGGATCCGCATGATCGGCTCGAGGCAGAGGGGGTCACGAAGCGACTCAAAGGACGGCTCTGTCACCAACCGTACAAGAGCCTGTCCGACCACCTGGGCAAGGTGAATCGTTACACGGACATCATGGTGGCGGAATGGCGTGAGAAGGGAGAGGGGGCCTCACTGTTTCGCCTGCTCACGAGGCCACCTGCCCGATTTTTACGCATGTATCTCCTGCGTTTGGGCTTCCTCGACGGATGGCGGGGGCTGGTGCTGGCCGTGATGGGAAGTTTCTATGTGTTTTTGAAGTACGCCAAGAGGTTTGCTGTCGGGCGTTAGGGCGGAGGGAGAAGATACATGGTGGTCGTCAAGAACAGCGCCGCCAGAGAGAAAGCGATCGTGGATCGTCGCGTCCAACCCTTCTCAAAGAGTTGGACAACGGCCCACCCTGCGAGGGGGGCTAAGAAGGGCCACCAGATCAGACGGTAGCGGGCCTCCGCCACCGTCAGCGCGACGGTGATAACTGTCAGGGTGATGAGGAAGGAGGCCACGACGGCCAGGGAATCCTTGCGTCGAGCAGTCCATCCTGCGACGGCCAGGCTTAGGAGGAGGAGGGTCCCAACATTGCAAAGGGTCTGGATCTGTCCAGACCATTGATCGAGAGGAAAACTCCATGACGTCTTCCAGATCCCTCGCTTGTGTCCCGCCTCAAGAGGGGCGTGGCCATCGAAGGCGACGGCAAAGGACGTTGGCAAGGTGACTTCGGGTCCTGCGAGAACTCGGAGGCGGTCGATGGCACGGTTCATGGTCTGGGCGGTGCGTGTTGTGAGGGCACGCCAAAAGATCGACCGGGCTCGGTCAACGCGCTGAGAGAGATCCTTCTCGTTGATCCATGTGGCGCCGGTGTCTGCCTCCGGAGGACCGTTGTCCACCATCAGGCCGTAACTCCCGTAGGTCCCTGAGATCAAAGAAACGCCGTAGTTCTGTTGGGTGTAAAGCCTCCATGGTGTGGTCACGAGGAAGACCATGGTGGCCGCAACAGCGAGGATGCCCAGGCGCCTCTTCAGTGGGGCGCGGTGGCGGAAGAGAATCGCGGCAAAGAGGGCGACCCCCACGGCCAACAGTGTTTCTTTGGTGAGGATTCCAAGCCCTAAGACGATTCCCCAACTGCCAGCGATGGCCCAGGATCGTGCCCCGGGCTGGGCGAGGGCCCGGTCGAGCCGCTCCCAGCGATCGAGGGCAAGGGCGGCAAAAAGCAATGCCGGGCTTTCCACCATGACGACCGTCGATGACCACAGGACGGTGCAGGGGAAGAGGGCGTGGAGCCACGCTGTAGCCATGCCGACCTTTTCGCCGTAGCGACGGCGCGCAATCCCTGCAAGGAGGAGAAGGGTCGCCATATCACAGGCAATGTGAATGGCATAAACCCCGGGGAAGGGGTCGAGGGGCTCTGTGTCTCTGTCTAAGCCAGGGGCGATGAGCATCCGGTGAAGCGGAGGGCGGACGCCGGAGGGCAGCCGTGCGAGATGCTGGCCGTCGGCCCATTCTTGGGCGAAGTAGAGGTATCCCTTGGCATCGCCGAAGGGCTCAATGGTTTCAGCGAGGGGGAGGGTGACTAGACGGAGTGCCAGCGCTGTGAGAACAGCGAGGCACAGCCAAATTCGGAACCTGCCGGATCCTGACGGAGTGGGGGTGCTGTGCGTCTTTTGGTTGATCGCTACGGAAGGGCCCGGCCGCGTCGGCGGCGTTCGCGAATCATCCGCCTCCCCCCGATGGTCTTCATCTTGGCGCGAAACCCGACTCGTTTCGCTCTCTTGGTGTTGCTCTTTCGAATCCGGATCTTCATGGGGGGAGAGCATATCAGGTCGGAGGGCGGAGGCGACGAAGTTGTTGGAGTGCAACATCGAGATCGGTGGGAATGGGCGCAGTGACTTCGACCTCAGGCATCCTAAAAACCCATGCATGAAGGGCGGGTCTGGCCAGCAAGGGTTTTTCCGGCCGTCCGCGCTTGTGCTTGTAATTCAGCTTCAACTGGGAGAGCAGGAGTCGGTCATCTTCTTTGTACAGAGCATCACAGACGATGGGGTGTCCAATGGCTGCGAGGTGTGCACGGACCTGGTGGCTTCTTCCCCCCCTGGGCGTGGCGAGGAGGATCGAATAGCCACGGAGGCGTTCTTTCACACGGTATGTCGTCGAACAGGGCGTGCCACGGGATGGATCGGGAACAAGGAACGCATCTGATCGCTCTTTCTTGCGAAGGGGAATGGAGATTTCCCCCTCCTCGTCCTTCACGGCGCTTCGAACGAGGGCTAGATACTCCACTGCGGCCTCAGAGGAACGGAAGGCTTCGAGAAGTTTTTGTTCAGCGGCAGATCCCAGGGCAGCCACGACGACACCAGACGTGTCTTTGTCGAGGCGGTGGACCGGCCGAGGTCGCTGGCTGCTTCCCTCGGTTTGCTTGAGATGCTCGGCGAGAAGATCCAGCGTGTTGCTTCCCCCGCGTCGAGAGGCGTCGAAGGCGAGACCCGAGGGCTTTGACGCTACGACAAGATCGGCCTTTTCATGGAGGATGGCGATCGCTTCACGGTTGTCTCTTATCAGAGAGGTGGGAGTGACGGTGAGTTCGACGATATCTCCCACCCGCAGAGTCGTACTAGGGCTCACGACCTCTCCGTTTAGGAAAAGGGCCTGATCGAGGGAAGCTTGACGGACTGAGGATCGGTCCACTGGCCCGGTGACGGCATCGAGGAACTCAAGCACAGACATTCCCTTGTGGGAACGGCCGATCTCTCGGTGAAACTCGACCTCATCTATGGACATGCTCATTCCCCTTACGTCCTGACCCATCTGTTTCCCAAATGGTGCGTTTAGTCGATCGACATGCGCCACATGTTGGACAGAGAACCGTTGGGGCCCCCGGAGGGCGACCACCCGATCATTTGGAGCAGGATCTCTAGGCCAGACAGGTTCGCATTGTTGGGGATCGTACCGGAAAGAACGATGTCACCCTGAGCATTCAGCCCAAAGGAGAGAAAGGTTCCGGGAGGGAGAGGGCTGGCTGTGATTTTGTGTCCACCAGCAAATGGAATGAGTTGCTCGTTGAGTCCAAGGACAAGGAAACCGAAGGTCGTTCCGAATCGTAGATCGATGTCGACCGTGACGGAGTTTCCCAGCAAGACGGTCTTGGGTTCCGTTCGGAGAGCACCATCCCACCCTTCAGAAATTGCGATACCGTCGACAGTGCTAAGCCCTGGAACCTCCATGTAGAAGGAGTCGTTGAGGGGGTCGGAATCACCACCAGTGATCAGAGTGCCGGTCGTCGCGTCGATGAGGTACGAAGGTGGTTTGGCGAATCCGGTGAATCCAAGTTGATGGGGCGTGGTCTCGGTGTTGACGACGGTAGCGTAGAGAGGGAGGGCGTCTTTGAGATCTGCTTTTGATCCATCGATCGTCACGACGGCGGCGTCGAGAATCCCGGAAAAGGAAATGTGGGGTTGCAGGCCGCTGGTGTCGATGACCCCCTGCACGTGGGCGAACTGATTCGCGGTGCTTTTGGTGATCTTGGAGAAAGATACCCCGGCGTCCGTTGCAACCTGGGCGCTGAAAGCGCTGGGGGTTCTGTTGACGGTACGTCCGTCGAGCCAGTCGCACAGATCAACCTCGTCAAGAACAGCCCATGAGTGTGAGGGGCTACTTCCCGATGTGAGGAGCGTTTTGGTCTCGGTGATGCCGGAGAAGAGCGTGCTGAGCGCTGCGCATTGTGGCCCAATTTCTGGGACGCTATCTTGCGAGTCCCATGTGATGTAGACAGGAGTCGTCTCCAGGTTTGTCCCCATGGATTGGATTTCGACAAGAGTCCCGGGGAGTGGGCCGAAGGGCGGCAGCCCATAGGTTGAGGGATCGAAGAATGCTGTACTTGCCGCCTGGTAGGCGAAGGCTTCTGTCGAGGGGGGCCCTCCGAAGTTTAATGGGTGCTCAAGTAGATCTTGGAGGGTGGAAGATCCGTAGTGGTAACTCTGAGTCCAGTCGAAACTCCCGCTGACGATCGCAGCGGCTGCAAACATCAGCCCGCTGGGATCTCGGTGCTGCGCGAGGAAGTTGGTGACGACTCCACCACCCATCGAGAAACCCACGAGGTAGATCTGATCTTCATCGACATTAAAATTATCCACCATCCATTGGATTGCGGCTTCGGTGTTTTTCTGTGACGGGGAGGATCCGAAGAGTTGGTCATCGAGGCCGGTGGGGGCCATGTAGACCCACCCACGGGCGTTGGATTCTTCGTCGATGGTTGATTGGAGGGCCACGGTCTGACAACTCGACCCGTAGCCGTGATAGGCGATGACCATGGGGTGGGCGGGACCCGACTCGGTGTAAGAAAGGGGCAGTTGATATTGGAGCGGTTCAGAGAATCCCGTGCCGGTTTCGTTGGCCGAGAGAGTCTTGTCGACTAGATTGCCCGCCCCGCTTCCTTGGTAGACGGCGCTGCCCTGTGGGGGGCTGTACACCCTGTCTGCCATGACCATGGTGTTGTAGGGGCCTGTGGCAGGGACAGGGGGGGGCGACGGGAGGCCCAGGTCCCCTCGCTCCTTGAGGATCTTGGAGTGGAAGGCGGCCTCTCTCGATTCATATTCCTGTTGCGTGAGGCGCTCGGTGTTCTTGGTCTTCCCGAACTCTTGCACCTGCTGTGCAAAAAGTGTTCCCGCAGAAAATACTGCGACGAGAAGGAGAGATGTAAGCCGTGTCGCCATCGTGGGGGAGATGTGGGGGAGAAGAACGAGCGTCTTGAAATCGTCGGGAAAGTGAATTGTAGCCTCTTCTATAGTTTAGGGGGTAACTGACGGATGGTTTCCCCTCAGTCCTGACAGGGAATAAGACCTCCTCCTCTCTTTTTCGACAGGTGGAGAGGTCTGCCTTAAGCCCCTCTATTGGTCTTCCTGGCCACGATTTTGAGTCTTCAGGAGCTGTTCGAGGAGTGATCGCTGTTGGGCTGGATCATTGGGCTCAAAGTTGAGGTAGATCTGCAGGTTTTTGATCGCCCCGGCGGGGTTTGAGTGTTGCAGGATTTCGGCGAGTTGGGAGTGGGCCATGGCGCGATCTTGGTTTTTGGTGGAGGCGGTAAGGGCCGCACGTGTCTCCGTCTCTGCCTCACCTAATTTTTGTGTCATGAGGTAGAGCCTGCCAAGGCGTAGATGGGGGCGAGGTTCGTTGGGGTCGATTTCAACGGCCCGCTGGAAAAGGGCGATGGCGTCTTCTGTGCGACGCTGCTCTGCGCGGATGGAAGCGAGATTCGCGAGAGCCTCCGCGTGATCGGGCGCCAGAAGAAGGACCTGTGTCAGCCAGCGATCGGCTTCCTCGAGGAGAGACTGGTCTTTCCTCGAGATTTCGTAAAAAAGGTTGAGCCAGGTCATTCCGATTCCGTAGAGCGCGTCCACGTCACTGGGGCGTTGGGCAAGGCGTTGTCGATACACCGCTCGGTACTGATGAACGCGAGTGAGGTAGGCTGCCCGTTCTTCGTGCCATTGCGCTGAAGTCGGATCATAGTTTTCCGTGGCCATGATTTGGCCTATGGCGCGGTGCGCTTCGATGGCGCGGGCTTCAAAGGGCTCCAGCATGAGGAAGTCGTTGTAGTGTCGCACCGCATCTTGATCCTTTCCTTGCTGGCGGGCGAGACGGCCTCGGAGCAGTGCGGAAATTGCCATACCGGGTTGATAACGCTGGGCTTGGTCCAGCAGCGCGCCAGCTTCCTCAAATGTTCCTGAATCGATCAAAATCTCAGCCAGGAAGGCGTGGGCGGCACCATTCCCGGGGTGTTCGGTGATCTCCTGTCGCCAGAGGATCTCTGCTTCTTCTGTTCGCTTGAGGTCTTGGAGGGCGAGAGCCTGATAATGTCTCGCTCCATCTGGAAGATCGCCTGCTGCACGTCGGCGATCAAGAGCCACGATCGCCTCCAGAGGGTCTCCAGATTTGAGCGCTTCGATCACTTCAGGGATTTTGCTTACGAGTACAGTCGCGTCGTATGGGACCACCTCTCCGGGGGCTTCTCCCACGCATCCCGTGATGAGCAACAAGGCGAGGAGTGCTGTGAGTTTGTGCGCGTCTTTCTTCATGGCCAACTCTCGGTCGACATTAGCGATGTGGAGGAGACCACTCCCTTGCCACGCTGAATGACGTGGTGATAGCCGAAGGAAAGAGATTCGGGAGCGATGTCTTCGACGCCTCCTCCTGCCCAGAGAACCTGGGCGGCGGTGACGGGGCCGGGACCGCCAAAATGAAGGCGCGGGTCCGATGATGACTGGAAGGCCGTCGCGGAGAGTTTCTGTCTGAGATGAAAGGACTCTCTGGCTGTGATCGCAAGGGTGGAGCCAAAGGCGTCGGCGGGTAAAAGGCCCCGACGGTCTTCAAGGGTGACCAGCATCTGTAAGGACGGATTGTTTGTGCCATTGAGGAAGAGCAGGGGAGGACCGTCGAGGGTGAGGACAACCAAATCGAGGTCGCCGTCCCCATCGAGGTCGCCCCGAAGGGCGGCACGACCGCGTCTGGGAGTGGGGTCAATCCATTGAGGAGGGGTGAAAGAACCGTCCCCCTGTCCTGCGTGAAAGAGGATCGGTTGGGCATAACTCGTCCCGGTTCCAGGCGAGTCGGCCTGTGGGTGCACGTGACCGTTGGAAGTCATGAGGTCCAGATGGCCGTCGCTGTCGAAATCGGCGAGGTGAACACCCCACCCCAAAAGAGATTTGGTCGAGGGGATGAGTCGAGCGGCGGCCGTGCGGTCCCTGTAGGCGAGTCTTCCGTCGTTGGTGTAGAGCGTGTAGTGCTCGTCGCTGAAGTTGGTGACCACCAGATCGAAGTCCTTGTCATGATCGACGTCGCCCAGATTTACCCCCATCCCGGCTTGGGCGGCCCCGGACATGTCCGTAGCGGCGCCAGAGAGTGCGCTGTGATCATCAAAGGTCCCGTTCCCCTGGTTGTGAAAGAGGAAATTGGCAACGGAGTCGTTCGCGACGTAAAGGTCCGGCCATCCATCTAGGTCAAGATCGGCGAAGAGAACGCCCAGACAATAACTCGAAGCGACCTGATGAATCCCCAACCCGTCCCTCGCTTCGAACCATGGAGGGCCCTCTTTTCCGAAGAGCATCTGGTCTTCTTGGGGGGGGAGTCCGTGGGGTCCGCACATGACGGGGTGTCCCTTCCATTGGCAGGGCACGACGCCGACGGCATCGAGTGGCGGGTCGGCGGGATCAATTTCGAGATAACGGGTGATGTACAGATCGAGCCATCCATCGCCGTCTCCATCGGCAAGGGCAAGACTCGTGGACCAGGCGCGAGAGGAAATCCGGCTCTGAAGTGGAACCTTCTGGAAGGTGATGACCCCGTCGGCGTCAGTCCGGTTGAGGAAAAGCGCATCTTCTCCGATCCCTCCGATGACGAGATCCGTTTTCCCGTCTCTGTCGACATCTCCTGCACAGATGCCTGTCGGCCACCCTTTCATGACAAGGCCGGTGTTTTCAACGGGGGTAAATCGCGGGATTCCGTCGATGACTCCGTCGTTGCGCAGGAGATGATGAGAGACGGTGTCGCCCGCGACGAGGCGGGATTTTGTCGAGCCGTCCACCAGGATGAGATCTAGGTCACCGTCCCCGTCGAGGTCGGCCAGGGCGGCCCCGTTTCCATTGACTTCCAGAATCGTGGTTTTGTTACCTGGATTTCCGCAGACCAGGGTGACGTTGAGTCCGGCAGCGGTGCCGCATTCCGTAAAGAGACTCTCGTTGTTGTCTGCACAGGAGGTGAAGTGTGTCACCGAGACGACGACAAGGATCCAGATCCTAAGGACGGAGACGTGGAGAGCGCGAGTCATGTGGGTTCACGATAGGGGCCCGTGAGGCCTTCTGCCACGGTTCCCCTCTGAGACGAGAAGGAAAGGTAAAGTGTGAGATTCGTGAAGAGGATCTCCCCAGAGGAGTATTGCACAGCATGTTTGACCTTCGAAGTGACACGGTGACCAGGCCCACCGAAGCCATGCGAAAAGCCATGGCTGAAGCTCCGGTGGGTGACGATGTCTTTGGGGATGACCCGACGGTCAATCATTTTGAAGAATTCGCGGCGGAGATGTTTGGCAAGGAGGCCGCCCTCTTTGTTCCTTCTGGGACGATGGGGAATCAAATCTGTTTAGGCACTCTTTCTGGGCCGGGTGACGAGGTCATTGCTGAAGCAGATTCGCACATTCTCCAGCATGAGGTGGGCTCGGCTGCCCGGCTCTGGGGGACCACGATTCGTTCTGTGAAGGGCCAGTTGGGGATGATGGACCCAGGAGAGGTCGAAGGCCTCATTCGAGATCCAGGAGATATTCACTATCCCCGGACGTCCGTCCTGTCGTTGGAGAACACGCATAATTTCGCGGGGGGGTGCATCCTCCCCCTGGATTACATCGACGGGATGGTTGTGGTGGCTCGACGCCATGACCTCAACCTTCACATGGATGGGGCGAGAATCTTTAACGCGCAGGTTGGCCTTGACGTTC
>JAZALG010000077.1:0-7750 GCA_036229545.1 Planctomycetota bacterium
CCTCGACCGCACGGACAGATTCAAACGGTCAATGGAGACGGAGAACTTTGCCTGCAACTCTTGATCCCCGGCATCTTCCAAGATCTCAACCTGGACCTCTTCTTCCGCGAGAGGAATAGCGGCACCCATTTCCTGGTAGTGAACGAATGGATTGAGGTGTTTGCGATAGATCTTTGACGCGCGGACCAGTGCGTCTTCAGGCTGCACTGTTCCATCTGTCCATACCTCCATGACGAGGCGATCGTAATTGGTAATTTTGCCCACACGCGTTTCTTCGACTCGATACCGCACCCGTTCGACGGGTGAGAAATTACTGTCGATCGCAATCACTCCCAATACCCTCTCGTCCGCCTCATGCTCTTTGGCCGTCATGTATCCCCGACCTCGTTCAACGGTCAAGGTCATTCCAACCTCGACGCTGTCAGTCAACGTGCAAATTACAAGATCCGGGTTCAGGACTTTGCATCCTGAAGGACACTCGATGTCCCCTGCCGTCAACACACCCTTCTCCGAGCGCGCAACACGCAAATCCACAGAATCCGATTGCTCCAACTCAACGAGAACTCCTTTGAGATTGAGAACGATATCGGACACATCCTCTAGAACGCCAGTAATCGTCGTAAACTCATGGTCGATACCATCAATCGCAAGCGAAGTCACCGCAGTCCCCTCGATAGACGAGAGAAGCACACGCCGCAGCCCGTTCCCAATCGTATGCCCAAAGCCCTTTTCAAACGGCTCGATGCCGAACCGAGCATAGGTGGGGCTAAGTGTCTCTTCGTCAACCGAAACGGTGGACGGCAGTTCAAAGTTACGCCAACGAATCCTCATAATTCCTCCGTGCGCCCGCTGTGGGCATTCCCCGTCGACGCATGCCGCCGGGGTTATTCCTCTCGTATTTATTTACTTCGACATGAGCTCAACGACGAGCTGCTCCTTCACATCAAAAGTAACGTCCTCTCGTTTCGGTAGATCTGAAATTCTCCCCTCAACAGTCTCGGGGTTTCTTTCAAGCCATACAGGAAGAGGGAAGCCTGCTCTCTGCTCCAATGCGTCCTTTGCGAGTTTTCGCACCTTATCTCTCTTTACGACAGTGACCTTATCGCCGATGCGCGCAATCGCCGACGGGATATTACACCGCCGCCCATTGAGCCGCACGTGGCCATGTGCAACGAGTTGTCGCGCCCCTTTCCGACTTGAGGCAAAACCGAGACTGAACACCACATTGTCCAGCCGGCGCTCAAGCAAAGACAACAGATTGTCCCCCGTGTTGCCCTTCATGCGCACAGCCTCGACAAAAAAGTTCGAAAACTGCCGCTCGTGCACGCCATAGAAACGTTTCAATTTCTGTTTCTCTCGCAGTTGCACTCGGAACTCACTGTGCCGAACGCGAGACCATGGGTGGGCTCCCGGCGGAAAATTTCTGCTGTTGAGGGCGCATTTTGACGTCTCACACCGAGTCCCCTTCAGAAACAACTTAAAGCCTTCTCGGCGACAAAGTTTGCACACGCTCTTTTTCTGTACAGACATGACTCGTTTTCCGTTCTAGACGCGGCGACGCTTGCGCGGCCGACAACCGTTGTGAGGAAGAGGCGTATGGTCTTCGATTGCTTTCACCTTCAGGCCGGCCTGAGCGAGTGCTCGTACCGCGGATTCTCGCCCGGCACCTGGCCCGCGTACACGCACCTCAACATCCCGGACGCCAAACTTTTGTGCCTTTGCTGCTGCATTCTCAGCGGCCTTTTGAGCAGCAAAAGGGGTGCTCTTCCGGGACCCCTTGTATCCCACAGTGCCCGCACTATCCCAGCAAAGCACTTCCCCGTTGTGGGGGTCCGTGAAGGTCACAATCGTATTATTAAACGTCGCCTTGATATTCACGACTGCTCGTGACATCCCTCGACGAATCTTTTTCATTGCCATGCCGTCAAAATCCTCTGGGTCCTAGTGTCCCTTGACTGCCTTCTTGCCAGCCACGGTCTTGCGCGGCCCCTTCCGAGTCCTGGCGTTCTTCTGAGTCACCTGTCCGCGAACAGGAAGGCCACGACGATGGCGCAGCCCGCGATAACAGCCAATGTCCTTGAGCCGTTGGATTGACTGCGCGATCTGACGTCGTAGTGCTCCCTCCACAACGAGATTCTTATCCACGTAGGAGGCAATCTGCCCGACCTCCTCATCGAGGATGTCAGCCGCACGTACCTCCGGGTCGATCCCGACTTCAGTGCATATTTTTGCCGCCGTGGTCGGGCCGATGCCATAGATATACGTCAACGCCGTCAAGATACGCTTGTTTGTTGGAATGTCGATTCCGACGATTCGTGGCACCCTATTTCTCCGCTAACCTTGACGCTGCTTGTGTCTTGGATTCGTGCAGATCACCCTCACCACGCCGAACCGACGGATGATCTTGCAGTTTTCACACATACGACGGACTGATGATCTGACTTTCATAGTTCTCTTTATGGATCCTTAACCGCGATACACGATTCGCCCCTTTGCAAGGTCGTAGGGGCTCAACTCCACCGTCACGACATCGCCAGGAAGGATTCTGATGTAGTGCATTCTCATCTTTCCTGAAACATGCGCGACGATGCGGTGTCCATTCTCTAACTCCACTTTAAATACAGCACTCGGAAGCGCCTCGACGACCGTCGCCGAGACCCGAAGGGCTTCGGCTTTAGCCATGCTTAGATTCTCCCGAGACCTCTCCTAAAAGTACTTCTCTAATGTCGTTCGTGACCCTGTCTATCGATTGGTCACCGTTCACAGTGACCAACAAGCCTAGCCCCTCATAGTACCGCTTTAGGGGTTCAGTTTCCTTCTGATAAACACTCAGTCTGTGCCGTGCCGTCGCTTCATCATCATCAGCGCGCTGATAGGTATCTCCTCCGCAATGATCACAGACGCCTTCAACAGCAGTTGGTGCCCATTCTTGGTGAAAATTCGAGCCGCATAACTTGCAGATGCGCCTGCCCGTGAGCCGCCGAATAAGAGCCTCCTCAGGAACATCGAGGTCTATCACCACATCCAAGGACAAATTCGAACGATTTAACCGATCGGCAAGTTCTTCAGCCTGGGACAAATTCCGAGGAAAGCCATCCAAGACAAAGGCATCGGAAACCTCTGAAAGCCGGTCAAAGAGCACATCGAAAAGAATATCGTCCTGCACGAGTCCACCCGACTCCATGGCTGACTGTGCCCGCTTCCCAGCATCCGTTCCGGCTTTCACCGCCGCCCGAAGAAGGTCACCTGTCGAGAGATGCGCAAGACTGTCCTCCGCGCAAATCCGCTGGGCCTGTGTCCCCTTCCCAGCTCCTGGGGCACCAAGGAATAGAACTCGACGGCTAATCACGAGGCCCCCTTCCCGCGCTTGCGTCCCGCCCAGCCCAATCCACCGGCCTTCCCCAGCCCCTCATAGCGACGCATGACCAACATGGCGTTGACCTTATCGATAAGGTCAAGAATCACGCCGACCACAATCAAAACACTGGTTCCTCCCAAGAACATGGCCAGCGCTGGGGGCATATTGGAAACATTGGACGAAAGGAGTTGCGGAAGGACAGCAATGAGCACGAGGAACGAGGCGCCCGCCAGGGTCACGCGGAACATCACCTGTTCAAGAAACTCTGCTGTCTTCGCACCAGGTTTCAGACCCGGCACAAACCCACCCTGCTCCTTCAAATTGCTTGCGATCTCCTTTGGCTGGAACATCAACGATGTCCAGAAGAAAGAGAACAGCATGATGAGGCTACCGTAGAAAAGGATGTACCAGAACCCGCCCCACCTAAATGCTTCGCCAAAGAAACTCGTCCCGAACAACTTGTCGAGAACGGTCGGAACAACAAACAAGAACGAAGCAAAGATGATGGGCATGACGCCAGCCTGATTCACCCGAAGGGGCAAGTAGTGACGTTGGCCTCCATAGACCTTGCGCCCACGAAATTGCCTCCCTTGCTGGATCGGTATTCGTCGCTGCCCCTTCGTGACAAAAACAATCCCAAGGACAATGACCAAATAAAGTGCGAGTAACGTCAACAAGCTCTGTACGGCCACCCGCGCTTCAAGAGAGCCCATGAGCGTGTCGATCATCGACGGCATTGCAGCCAGGATTCCTGCCATGATGATGAGGGAGATACCGTTGCCAACACCGTGCTCAGTGATCTGTTCGCCAATCCACATGATGATCAAGGTCCCTGTTGTCAGGGCCATGATGAGGAACACCTTGTACATGCCCGTGTTGAACAACTCGTAATCGATCACCCCGTCCTGCGCCGCCTTAGGGAGCATTCCGAAAACGATGAAGGACGACTGAAGGAAACAAATCGGAACCGTGGCATAGCGGGTGTACCGATTAATGATTCGTTGCCCGGCCTGGCCCTCCTTCGAAAGTGCTTCGAGTTGGGGGATGACCTTGACCAACAGTGAAAAAATAATCGACGCACTGATGTAGGGCATGACCCCGAGAGTGAACAGCTTGCAACTCCCGATTGCTCCACCAGAAAGAGCGTTCATGATTCCGAAGGCAAACCCCACGCCTTCCCGCTCCGATTGACGCTGGAACTCCTCTAGGACCGCCCAGTTCACTCCTGGGATCGGAATATGAAATCCGATCCTGTAGGCGATGAGCAAGCTGATCGTGATCAGAATCTTATTTCTGACCTCGGAGACTCGAAAGATGCTGAGAAAACCGGACATCATGGAGACGGGGGTTCCTCGGGTACGTCATGGCTCTCGTCAGAGTCGCCATCTTCAGAAGAAGGCGTCTCAACGTCCTCGCCGCTGCTTTCGGAATCCACGCTATCATCCGCAGGTTCCTCGGCGGGCTCCTCAGTGGGCTCGGGTGATTCCTCCGCAGGTCCCTCGGCAGGCTCGGATGATTCCTCGGTGGCCTCCTCAGTGGGCTCGGGTGATTCCTCCGCAGGTTCCTCGGCAGGCTCAGGTGATTCCTCCGCAGGTTCCTCGGCAGGCTCAGGTGATTCCTCCGCGGGTTCCTCGGCGGGCTCGACACCCTCTTCAACAACATCCGAGGACTCATCGACCCCCTCCGGCTCGCCCTCAACCTCTCCCGCTTCCGAGGAAGACTCTGGCTGTGACTCTTCGAGTGTAGAGGCGACATTCCCATCATCACTGGCCTGCAAGGCAAGACGCTTCTGGCGACGAGAACCCCGCTTCTCTGCAGCTCTTTCGGCAGCGGTCTTTTCCGTGATGAATTCAACGGATCCACCAGCCGCTTCGATTTTCTCAACAGCACTCTTTGAGGCGTGATGCGCTCGCACTTGAAGAGCGACCACCACCTCCCCCTTGCCAAGAATCTTCAAAGAGCCCGCCTTATGCTTCACCAACCGAGCCTCTTTGGCTGTTTCCAGATTAACAACACCACCCTCTGGAAATGCCTTGGCAAGATCGCCGACATTCACGATGGCGTGAGTCACCTTGAAGAGTGCGTTGGTGAATCCCCGCTTCGGGAGTTGGCGCGCCAATGGCATCTGCCCCCCCATAAACGCGAGTCCACCCCCACTACCCGACCGACTTCCCTGTCCATTACTGCCTCGCCCGGCCGTTTTTCCGTTTCCACTTCCCTGGCCACGCCCCACTCGCCTCAATTTCTTGAGAGCCGAGTCATGTGTTTTTACGTCTTTGAGGTTCATGTGATCTCTACCCCTCTCAACTCTTCCGCACTCCGGCGAGTCCTCACACTTTGCAATCCGGCGAGAGTGGCCTTCACAAGATTGACAGGATTGTTCGAACCCATGCTTCTCGTCAAAATGTCGCGCACACCAGCCAACTCAAGCACAGAGCGCACAGTAGCCCCCGCGATAATTCCCGTTCCAGGTGCGGCGGGAATCAACCGAACACGAGCAGCGCCAAATCGGCCTGTCACCTCATGTTCAATCGTTCGACTTTCTTTCAGACGCACCTTCGCTATATTTTTTCGCGCATCCTTCACGCCTTTTTCAACCGCCGACGGCACCTCCTTCGCCTTCCCGAAGCCGATGCCGACGCTGCCATGGCGATCTCCGACCACAACGAGAGCAGAGAACGAGAAACGCCGTCCGCCCTTCATGACTTTTGCGCATCGATTCACCTTCACAACGGCCTCCTCGTAGATCCCGGGGGCCTGAACTTCGAGTGGTTTTTGTCTTTCAGCCATGATTCGTACCTAGAATTGGAGACCGTGCTCTCGAGCCGAGTCCGCAAGAGCTTTCACACGGCCATGAAATCGATACCAGCGACGATCGAAGATGACGCTGGTCACACCCTTAGCTGTCAATCGGTTTGCAATCTGCTCACCCACCGACTTTGCCACGTCTGTTTTCGTTCCCGACAAGTTCTCTTTGAACTCCTTGTCGAGGGAGGAAGCCGACGCAAGAGTTTGTCCCGTTTGGTCATCAATCGCCTGCGCATAGATCTGCTTGCTGGAACGATAGACGGCCAGTCGAGGACGTTCTCCGGTCCCGAACAAAC
Organism: Planctomycetota bacterium; assembly: GCA_036229545.1. Classification (GTDB taxonomy): domain Bacteria; phylum Planctomycetota; class B15-G4; order B15-G4; family B15-G4; genus JAZALG01. Next base: position 6,463 of record JAZALG010000077.1, read on the forward strand.
CCCGCCTGACTCGCATCTGGCGACGAGTTCTACGTACATCACGTCTCTTATGGCTTCCGTTCGTCGTCACCTTATTCTGCTCCCAAAGCCTTGCCGACCTTACGGCGCACGTATTCATCTGCGTAACGAATGCCCTTCCCTTTGTAGGGCTCGGGCTTACGAACAGCTCGGATCTCGGCCGCAAACTGCCCGACCAATTGTTTGTCGACACCAGACACAGAGAGGACTGTCGGCTGAGGAGCCTCACAGGTAATCCCCTCTGGGATCGAGAGTTCGATGGGAGCGTTGTAACCCACGTTCAAAACCAAAGACTTCCCCTGCACAGCCGCGTTATACCCCACTCCATGGATTTCCAACTTCTTCACAAACCCGTCTTCGAGGCCCTCAACCATGTTGGCAAAGAGGCTTCGGTAGAGTCCGTGCATCGCGCGAGCTTCCCTTGTTTCCTCAACGCGGGAGACCGTCGCCGTTCGGGCATCGTCATCGATGGTGATCGCCACACTGGATGCGGTGTCTTGGCTCAGTTTTCCGTTCCCCGACTCCACGGTCAGAACCCCGTCCGCAAAGGACACCTTGGTCCCACTCTTCCAGGTCACGGGTTGTTTTCCGATTCTTGACATAGTTTTCGCTACCAGACGGTCGCCAACCTCTCGCCGCCGACCCTCTCCTGTCGACACTCTCGATCTGACAAAACACCCTTCGAGGTCGAATAGATCGCGACGCCAACACCATTCAAAACACGATCGATTTCTTCCACGCCGGCATACACGCGCTTACCAGGTTTGCTGTCCCTGCGGATTTTGCGAATGACGTGTTCCCCGGCCGGGCCATACTTAAGAGTGATCTTAATCTCGCCCTTCCAGTCCGCTGAAGTTACCTCGAAATCCTCGATGAAGCCTTCCCGCTTCAATGCGTCTGCAACCCGCTGTTTCATTTTTGAAGACGGGATGCTGACTTCAGCACCATGTATCTGCAGTGCATTGCGAATCCTGGTCAACATGTCGGCAATAGGGTCTGTCATCGTCATCGTATTACAGCTCCAGTGCTACCAAGAAGACTTCCGAACACCCGGGATCTCTCCCATGAGCGCCAATTGGCGGAAGCAAATTCGGCAAATACCAAACTTGCGCATAAAAGCATGAGCCCGACCACACACAGAACACCGGTTCTTCCCTCGAGTCGTAAACTTCGGCTTCACCCTCGTTTTTGCGATCCAACTTGTTTTTGCCACGTTGTTTTGCCTCTCTTGCCTAGTTGTCTGTTTCTTCTTCCAACCGTTCGAACGGCA
>JAZALG010000078.1:0-7532 GCA_036229545.1 Planctomycetota bacterium
ATCACGAGATTAAACAGGGATTGGGCGCTGGCCTTCACATCGCCTGAGGTTTGCTCATCCACGATCATGAAAGCCACGAAGATGAAACACCCAAAGCACACCCCGTGGAGCGCGACCCCGAAAACGACGCCTCCCACCCCCACCGCATCGGCGTTCATGAAGAGCAGCCTCCTGGTGGCATAGGCCGCCAGACCCACGAGCAGGAAAGTTCGTCGGGCTACTGTTTTCGCCAGGACGGGGACCAGGGCAAGCACCAAAATCTCCGACATCTGGCCGACAGCCATGAGTCCACCCCCGCCGACTCCAAAGATCTTCGTCACGAACTCCATCACGGCCTTGGCCTGCCCTTCGATGAGGGTCAGAAACTGTGATGTATGGACGAAGTAGAACTGATGAATGCAGGAGACCGGCACCGCGATCAGGAAAAGTGCCAGAAGCGGATTAGAGCGCACGAGTTGCCCCGAAAAATCCCGCGCAAGGAGAGGCTTGGAGAAAAGTTTTTTCAGGGCCACCGTGAGGGCGGCTGTCTCCTCCCCGCGTGCCGGCGGCGTATGCGGGAGGGTAAAGCAGAAAACCCCCATGGCTGCACCAAGCATGGCCGAGAGGCGGAACGCGTCCGCCCTTCCTAGATCCAGGTCGAGCATGTGGCGGGCCTTGAGCCACTGCCCCACGGCGATGCTCACGGCGATCCACCCCACCGTCCCCCAGACACGAACTCTTCCAAAATCTCGGTCTCGGTCAGGGATGTGGTGGAATGCCAATGAATTGGTCAGGGAAAGGGTCGGCGAATAAACCAGCGAATACGCCAGGGAGAACCACAGGAATCCGCTGTAGGTCTCGATGCTCGCGAGCTGCCATACCAGAGCCGCCCCCACGAGGTGAGAGAGACCCAAGAAGCGCTCCGTGGCAAACCACCGATCGGCGATCTGCCCTGCGACGAAAGGAGCGAGGATCGCCCCGACGGCGCCCACTGCAAAGATCGAGCCCACCTGATCCAGTTCCAATCCCACATGACCGGTCAGGTATGGATAGAGGATCGGAAGCCATGCCCCCCAGATGGCGTACTGCAGGAACATCATCAAGGAGAGCCGTACGCCAACCCCTGGCTCCATGGCTGGCGCCTGATCAGTCTCTGTCATTGAGGTCTAATCAGCGAAGGCATCGTCAGGGGCCCTGTCGCTCGGCTGGAAGTCCAGGTTACGCACAAAAGCTGCCGCTTCCTTAGCCCCATGCTCCCGATCCATCATGGGATCCTCCCATTCCACGGTGAGGGGCCCCTGATACCCAGCGTGGTTTAAGAGCCGGATGATCTCTTCAAAATCAACGCGCCCTCTCCCTGGTGACCGGAAGTCCCAGAACCGTCCATCCTTGCCGAAATCTTCGTGCCCTCCGAAAACCCCCGTCGCTGTCGGCGTCTCGGACCAGTGGACGTCCTTCATATGAACGTTCCATACACGGTCACCGAACTGCCTCAAGAACTCGAGGTAATCGACACCCTGGTATCCAAGGTGTGACGGGTCGAAATTGAAACCAAGCCGCGGGTGGTGCCCAATCGCGTCGAGCGTCTTAAATGTGGTCGTAATATCGAAGGCGATTTCGGTGGGATGGACTTCCAAGGCGAAGTGCACGTTTTCTTCCTCAAAGACATCCAAAATCGGTCGCCAGCGTGTCGCGAAGTCGACATACCCCGCCTCGATCTGCCCCTTGGCCGGCGGAGGAAATCCGTAGAGCAAATGCCAGACGCTGCTCCCCGTGAATCCGTTCACCACGGTCTTTCCAGTCGCCCCTAAAACGGATTGAACACCTTCGGGTGCCGCGTCGAAGAACCGGCGAGCAGCTCGCGCCGTCGTCATCATCTCTTCCGCGGCCCGTCCTCGCACGCCTTCGGGATCACCATCACCCCAAACAGCCTCAGGAAGAATCGCCTGATGTCTTTCATCGATGGGATCGCAGACCGCCTGCCCCACGAGATGCGTGCTCACTGCATAGGCGCCTAGGCCGTGATCTTGAAGGAGTTCCCACTGCCCTTTGGAGTAATTTTCATCTTCGAGGACGAGGCGGGGATCAAAGTGATCTCCCCAGCAGGCGAGTTCGAGGCCGTCATATCCAAACGACGCAGCCTTCGCCGCGAGGGCTTCTAGGGAAAGGTCAGCCCATTGACCTGTAAAGAGACATAGGGGGCGAGCCATAGACACTCCTTCGATCCAGTGAGGACAGAGAGATTACCGAACCTCACTCAGTTTGATCGAACAGCGATTTTTCGCGGCAAGCGTCGCGGCCTCGAGAACGCGCTGTGTTTGATAGGCATCCTCGAAATCTGGCAAGGGAAGTTCTGTTTTGCGCCTTGCGAGGCTCCTAAACATATCTGCGGCCATGTTGACGAATCCGTGTTCGTATCCCAGGACATGGGCGTCAGGCCACCACGCCTCAACATAGGGGTGGTTCCCAGCAGAGGTGCACATGATCCGCCGCCAGCCACCTTCACGATCCCCATCCTGTGCGTCACAGAACTCTAGGACGTTCATGTCCTCAAAATCCCACCGAACGGATCCCTTCTCACCGTTGACCTCAACGACATTCCGGTTCTGGTGCCCGTGAGCGAGGCGGGATGCTTCAAAACTCGCCATTCCTCCACCACTCATCGCGGCCAAAAAACCGACGGCGTCGTCCACATCGCTTCGCCCTTCACGCGTTGAGCCAGGCACCTTCCGCTTCTTAATGAAGGTCCGCGAGGTTGCTCCGTGCACTTCGGTAATCTCTTCACCCGTGATGAAACGCGCAAGATCCACGATGTGCGCATTGAGATCTCCGTGGGCTCCTGACCCTGCCCGCCGTTTTTGAAAACGCCACACCAAGGGTGTCTCCGGACCTCCCCAACTTTGGAGGTAATGCGCCCGGACGTGATACACCCGGCCAATGCGCCCTTCCAAAACCAGTTGACGTGCCAGACCGACGGCAGGACAACGTCGGTAGTTGAACCAAACAAAAGTTTTCCCCTTCGCCTTTTTAGCGGCGTCCCGCATTTGCCGAGCGTCAGCGAGAGTTCCTGCGAGTGGTTTTTCACAGGCGACATGCTTTCCCGCTTCCAGCATTGCCACGGTCTGATCCAAGTGGACGTCATTTGGCGTTGCGACGTCCACCAACTCGATGTCCTCATTCTGCGCGAGGTCTTGCCAGCGATCTGTCCATCGCTGCCATCCCCATTGCTCTGCAAAGGGTTCCAACTCACCGCCATCGCGAGCGGCGATCGTGTCCATGACCGGGACTAAGGGCAGGTCGAAATGCTTGCACACCTGGCTATACGCATTGCTATGCGCTCGGCCCATGAACTTCTGCCCGATGAGAGCAACGTGCATCTCACGAACCATCACTTCCTCCCATCTGAATCGGTCCCCCCCACGCTAGCAAATCCATGCCATTCACCTGCACCTAGTGGCGAGGCGGTGGCTGGCGCTTTTCATCTGTAGCCAGAATCCAGACCGCGTTAAACGCGAGACGTGCGGTCTGGGTCACCTTCGCCATGTCGACCTCATCAACGGTATCCCTCCAAGTGTGGTAGTCAGTGTTCCGGTTGATTTCAGGATCTTCAAAAAAGAACACCGCGGGGATTCCTATTTCGTGGAATGAGAATTGGTCGCTTCGCAAAAAGAGATCTTCGGCCTTCCCCGTGATCACTTTTTTGATCCCTGTTTTTCGAAGTTTCCGCGCCCGATCTAGGATTTTTTTCATCCCTGGGTTCTGCCGTGAGCCCAGCGCGGTCACTTCGTCGCGATCGCCCCTGCCCACCATGTCAAGATTCACCATCGCAACGACCTGATCCCGATCTACCGGCAAGTTGCGACAAAGCGCACGACTCCCCACCAGGCCCCTTTCTTCCCCCGCAAAAGCACACACCATGATCGACCTTGACGTTTCAGCCATCGCAAGCGCCTCCGCCATCTCCAGGACGGCGGCCGTCCCGGAGGCATTGTCGTCCGCCCCGAATCCGATCCTCCCCCGTTCATCAACACCGACATGATCATAGTGGGCGCCCACGACCACCCACTCATCCTGCAGCCCCGGGTCAGTACCGGGGATCACTCCGATAATGTTGTTCACCGTTACGCGGCCTGGACCTGAGGCGCTCTCCATCACAACGTGGTGGTCATCGAGAACAAAACTCTGCGGTTTCAAACTTTCATCCAACTCGGCCGCAATTTTTTCAAGATCCTGCCCCACCAAGACAGAAGCGACACTCAAACGAATTTCGTGGACCGGAAGTTCCGGTGGTCTGTGCTGGGGGCTCCTCTCGCCAACCCATCGCGCCCAGCCGTGACGAAAGCCGAAGATCCCTTCGGCGTCGTTGCGCCGTGCGACAAGAACACCTGTGACGCCGCGGTCAGAAAGGCGCTCGATCTTGCTGTAAATGTCTGAGAAATCCGTCACCTCCTCGCCGCCAAAGCGTTTGGGATGGCGGGGCTCCCCTTCAAGAATAACCGCGACCGTGCCCTTCAAAGAAAGTCCACGCAGGTCGTTGTATTTATCCTTGCTGGAGCTGATTCCAAAGCCGACAAAGGCGACCTTCCCTTCTCCAAGTCCATCCATGCCACGCAGGGGTGCAAAATCCTCGCCTAACACAAAGGTTTGTTCCCCCTGGCCGGTCACGAGGGTCAGCATGCACGCCTCTTCGCGCGGAACGAAGGAGTCCACGTCAAAGGGCCAGGTATACCCCCCATCCGCCTCCAAGGGTTCCAATCCAGATTCTCGAAATTGCTCGGCAAGATATTCCCCTGCTTTCAGTAGTCCGACACTGGGTGTATCGCGCCCTTCCATGTCTGGGGAGGCAAGAAATTCGAGATGTTGCGTCACCTCCGACTCCTGGATTGACTCGAAAGCAGTGTCAAACGCATCAGGGCCAAGTACAGGCATGGCGACCAACGCGCAGAACCACGCACCCACCAGACCTCCTGTCAAAAATCGTCCGTAACGGAACTTCTTCATAGATTCACTCTAGCAGAGGCATGGCGGCTGTCTGATACCCTCAAAATCACAAACGTCCGGCGGCATGAATCCGTAATTTAAACCGTATGAACATCACTCGACTCCAAACATTCACGATAGCGCTGTCTGCGACGCTCCTTGCTCTTCCTTCCTCCGGGCAAGACGTTCCACTCAATCCAAACCAAGAGGCCCGCGCAACCCCCATCACGGAACTGGTCAAAAATGTGGGGCCGTCTGTTGTCAACATCTACACGCAGGTGGTTCAAAAGCGCAGCCGCGATCCTTTCTGGGACCGTTTTTTTCAGTCCGAACGCCACCAAAGAACCAGTCTCGGCTCTGGGATTCTCATTGATGCGGCTGGTTACATCGTAACCAGCGCCCATGTGATCCGAGTTGACGCTCCGAGCATCACGGTGCGCATGAACGACGCGTCCGAGCATTTAGCCGAACTCATCAATATCGACCCCATTCACGATATAGCACTCCTGAAGATCAATACCGACACGCCCCTGCCTTACGTCACCCTGGGATATTCGGACGACCTTATGGTGGGCGAGACCGTCGTCGCGATTGGAAACCCCCTGGGGAATGAGAACTCCGTCACCGCCGGCATCATTAGCTCTCTCTGGAGGGACGTGCGCATGTCAGAAGGCGATGGGTCTCCCGTCTCGCCAGAAACTCACGGCGATTTCATACAGATTGATGCACCCATCAATCCCGGAAACAGCGGCGGCCCCCTCCTGAACATCCTTGGCGATGTCATTGGGATCACTAGTGGCGTGGCAGAGGGTGCTCAGGGTGTCGGTTTTGCCACTCCGATCAACCGCGTTCGGGACCAACTGGTGAATTCTCTTTTCAACCCCCGGCGCAACGGCGTTGTCACCGGCATGGCCCTTTCACATGATCGCTCCAATGACACGCTTGTTGTCGAAGACGTCCGTGAGGGCGGCCCCGCTTCCCAGGCCGGCTTGCGTACGGCCGACATTCTTTCCTCCGTCAATGGCGTCCCCCTGCATTGGGAGTTTGATTTCGTCAAACCCATGTCCAACGTTCGGCCGGGTGACGCTGTCGAAATGGGTATCCAACGTGGCGAGGAGATGGTCACACTTAAAGTCCACATCGAAGAAGCTCCCGCGAGCCAAATCGCGATCTGGGAACGCCTCGGCCTTGATGTCGTTGACCATCCCCGTCAATACGGCGTTTGGATTAAAGCCGTTGATCCCACGGGTCCAGCGAGACGGGTCGGGCTCAGACCCGGAGATGTCATTGACACCATCAACGCCCTGGAGATTGACAACATCTCCCACCTCGCTGAGACCCTTTCCCTCCTCCCTGTGAGTGCGGTCGTCAGCATTAAAGGCTTTAGGCGATCTCTCGGTTTCTCCGGAGTGATTACTCTTCAGTAGTCAACTAAATCAGCCCTCTGACCCTGAACATGAGTATCCTGTCCGGAAGTTCCCTGTGAGATTTCAAGATGCTTCGCTTTCTTCGAGAAAACAAAGCCTGGTGGATCACGCCAATCATCCTCGTGTTGATAGTGACCGCCCTGCTCATCTTGCAGGCGGGGGTGGGCAACCCTCCTTCCCCCGAGGAGGCTCCTTTTACCTACGACCTGTACTGATCTGATGCCTGAACAACGCGTCGGATGGCTCGGAGGAAGTTTCAACCCCGTGCACGAGGGCCATTTGTATCTCGCCCGATCCGCCATAGAGCAGTTGGGATTAACGAGCGTCTACCTCGTCCCAGCGGCGACACCACCGCACAAACAAACCCATGAACTCGCATCGGGCAAAGACCGCATGGAACTCCTGCACATCGCAACCCGCGAAGACCCCATGCTCATCCCCCATGACGTCGAATTACGCCGGGCTGGAATCAGTTACAGCCTTGAGACCGCCGTCTCTCTCTTAAGTGAACTCCCCGAAGGGGCCACACTTTTTGCGCTGGTCGGGAGTGACACACTTCATGACCTGCCCCAGTGGCATCAAATTGAATCCATGACGGATCTCGTCACCTTTTGCCCCCTTGCAAGGAGCGGGGTTGCCCCCGAAATCACGGGGCTCACCGAAGCACTCGGAGAAGCAGCCTGCCAGAGGATTCTCGACCATGTCATCAGCAGGCCCGAACACCCTGCTTCCTCGTCCGCCATTCGCGCCACCATCGCAAGGGGTGAAACGCCGCAGTGGCTAGCGCCAGACGTCCTCCAGGCGATTCACGACATGGGCATTTATGGAATCGGAGGCGGTTGCACTCCTAACTCCGACGTCACATCCAGCGACTCGAACCCGTAGGCATCGAGAAGGACGCCCTGAGATCCGGCAAGCGCCACTCGAGAAAGTTCGAGGTCCAGACGGGCTCGCGTCTCCACATCAACGGCATCGAGGTAATTCCGAAGAGTCTCTCGAACTTTAAAAGGGGTGGACAGATCGTTCTCAAGACGCCTTTTTTCCCCTTCGTAGACCTCCTTATTGAGGCGAGCAGATTCCGCGGCAGCCAGGACTCCCTGACTCCGAAGGCGAACATTTCGCTCTTCCGTTCGAATGTCTTCGACC
>JAZALG010000079.1:0-7581 GCA_036229545.1 Planctomycetota bacterium
GGATTACAAGCACTCTGCGCGATTTCGAACCTGCGTGGAGGCCGAGTCACTCCAAGTGATGTTGCCTTCCAACTCGCCCCACGCATCAATGCGGCTGGACGCATGGGTAAAGAAAAGTTGGCCATTGACCTCGTCCTCTCTGCTAATGAGAAAGAGGCAAACAATCTCGCCAATGAACTGAATTCCATCAATAAGGCACGTCAAAAAGCAGACAAAGCCCTCTTAGACGAGATCTCACCTCGCGTGGAAGCCATGCCACGCAATGACATCGCTATGTTTCACGCAGACACTTGGATCCCGGGGATTCTCGGTCTCGTGGCAGGCAGGATCGCACGGCGCTACCATCGCCCAGCGGTCCTGATCTCCTTCCAAAACGGCGCAACCGGAAAGGGGAGCGTCCGTTCCATCCCCGGTTTCGATGCTTACAAGGCGCTCTCCCACTGCTGTCAGCACCTGGAAGAGTTTGGGGGGCATCCGATGGCCGCGGGCTTCTCCGTGCACCGTGATCATCTCGACAACTTTCGCCGCACTTTTTCTGAGTACTGGAAGGAAGCTGTTGACCATGGCCTTGAGATTCCTTCGCACATCTTCGAGAGTGAGGTCCCATTGAGTGGCATAACTGCAAACTTTGTTCGCAATGTCATGGGACAACTTGAGCCGTATGGCGAGGGAAACCCGAGGCCTCTACTGGGCTGCCAGGGTGTAACAGTTTCCAACGCAAGACCGATGGGAGACGGGTCGCACTATCAGGCAGACGTGGAACACGAAGGAACAACGCTGCGAGCCATTGCCTTCGATCGAGGAGAATGGGTTCATGACACTCCCCCGGGCACCACGATCGACATTCTCTTCCACCCGACAATCAATCGATTCCGCGGAAACGTTGAACTCGAGTTAGTCGATATTCGTGCAGCCACAACGCCAAATCAAGTGGCGCCGACATCCCCGACCAAGACCGAGCCTTCAAATCGGTAACCCAAAACTCGGCACATCACGCCTCCTCACCATGAACAGCAGATCCATGTCGCCCAAGTCGCTGTGTGAGTAAGAAGCCGACCAAAAAGAGTCCCGCGGCGTAGATTATTTTTTTCAGACTTGGGTCAAAACGCGACAATTCCCCTGCCTTGGACTTCAGGTCAGCAGGAGAGTGATCACCCCACTCCTTGAGCAACACCTCTGCGTCACTCTCTGACCAAGAAACTGAGTACTGTGCATTCACCTCCTCCAGGGTCGTCCCCTCGGAGAGCAAAGAAAGCGCCCGGCGAGACTCACGCGGGACGATCTCTGGATAAGTTGGTTCTTGGAACGGCCACAACCCCAAGATCGACCCCACAAGAAGGCCAAGAAGGGTTCCGTGAACGGGTGCGGAAAACCGCTTGAGCAGAACTCGCAAAGCATTGCTCAGAACCCCAATCCCTACAACAGCGCCCAACATCACGGGCAGCAGAACACCGAGGGAGCCGCCAGGGTCATCTGCAATCGCCCTCGGTGACACTGAGCCGATCACAAGGTCGTACATTCCCAAGATCAACAAGATGTAGGATCCACTGACTCCAGGCAAAATCATGCTGGATGCTGCCAGTGCACCTACCACAGCAAGACCAACTGTCGACTCCCCGAGTTGCATCTGTGCCCCACCCCACGCCATGACTGCCATCAAGCCAATGCCACAACCGATGGACAGGAGCACGGTGGGTCGCAATGGAAGAACTTGCGGGAGAATGGTGGGAGTTCCTCCCAGGGTCATTCCGATGAAGAGGCTATACATCACCCAGCGATACTCGGTAACCAGCATGACCGCAGGACCACTCAAAGTCAGAATGGCGAGGGATGCACCAAAAACGAGTCGCGCCAGAAAGAGCACATCATTTCGGCGAAATTGAAACCGTGAAATACCCGCAAGAACGTGAATAAATCGCTGATAGAGTCCCAAAGCGAGAATCATCGTGCCCCCGCTAACTCCTGGCACGAGGTTCGCAAGTCCCACAAGGATGCCCCCACCCACAACGCGAACTGTGGATTGAGCCTGCTCCTGATCAGGAGGGGAGGGACTCACCTCTTCCGTTGAATCAGCCACACTCCGTGAAACCACATCCGTAGCATTTCACGCAGCCTTCTTCATAGGCCAACTGACCACCACAATCCCGACACGCACCCTGAACCTTGGTCTCCTCGACGACCACCACTCGATTGCTATGGTCACTAGAAGACTCAGAGGGCAGGCGGTTTCCTTCCCTGGAACTCGTCGGCCCTGAGGTGGGATCCAACTCATCGGGAACAAGGTCGATCCCATCACTCCGCGCCGTTGGTGGTACATCATCGCCAGGAGTCTCGATTCCTGCAGATCCCACCCGCCCCAAATGGTACTCCTCCAGGGCCTTGCCAATTGCATCGGCACAGGAACTGATCTTCCCCTTGTCTCCCCATGCTGGTCGGTGACAACTGATCCCTTTCAACTGCTTGATGAGGGGCTCAATCGACGCCCCGCAACGCAAGGCGTAACTGATCAGTCGCCCAATCGCCTCGTTCTGGCTCGCGGCACACCCACCCGCCTTTCCCATGTGATTGAACAACTCAAAGGGCTCACCCTTCGCGTTTTCATTGATGGTGACATACAGGCTCCCACAGCCCGTCGTCATCCTTCGTGTATCTCCAATTGTCGTATTCGGACGAGGCCGAGGATTTAAACCATCCTGCCCCACGACTGCCTCCGTCTCCACGCCTCCCGCCTCGGACACCTGCCCCAGGTGTTTCACAACGTTGGGGTTGCGCAAGTGCTGGGCGACCTCTGACAGGAAAACCTTTCCGAGGCCCGCAAGGATTTTGCTCGCGCTTGGCTCCTCAGAAGCTTCGAGGAAACTACGAGTCTGTTCGTCCCGTTCGCAGGCATCGAAATAGGCCGTAATGGCCTCGCCTTCGCCTCGCTCGACCGCTTTCCAGTCCACTTTCCTGTATGCGTCAACAACTTCCGCCGCTCGCATCACCTCCGGCGAATGCTTTTCCTGAACATCCACAGTCATCTCCCCTTCCGTCATCCTGCTAGCCCTCCATCAGCAGGTCCGCAATCGCCTCTAGGTCTTTTTGCCCAGAAGCACTCCCAGCATTCTGTGCCGGCTCGGCTTTTTTGTCCAGAGCCATTGGTTGGCCTGCCCGAGCTCCATCCCGATAGACCGTGATCCCCTTGCACCCCAATTTGAAAGCCAGTTTATAGGCCTCATCCACTTCGCCTCGTGTTGCATCCGACGCAAAGTTGATGGTCTTGGATACGGCAGCATCGGTGTGGTCCTGCCAGGCTCCCTGCATGCGAACATGCCACTCCGGGGTCACATCACGAGCAGAACGGAAAAGGGCTAGAACCGACTCTGGGAGATCCACCGGACACCCATCAAGGGTTCCTGCAGAAACCACGTATTCGAGGACCGGATTGATCTCCTCCTCACTCATTCCCGCCTGTTGAAGCGCCTCAAGGAACACGGGGTTTGTTTCATACATCTCGACGGCCTTGCCCTCAACATCCCGCATGACCTGTCGTTTAAACACCAGAGAAAAGATCGGCTCGATCCCTCCCGAGCACCCTCCGATGATTGAAATCGTGCCTGTTGGGGCGATCGTTACGGTGTGGGCGTTGCGCATCTTGCGATTTTGGACCGTATCCCACCAAGACCCCTCCCAATGGTCAAACACGCCTTTTTCCTCGGCAAGACGACTATCTTCATCCCAAGCTTCCTTCCGGATGTATGCTCCCACTTCTCCAGCGAAGTCCAGAGCTTCCTGGCTGTCGTACGGAATTCCCATCTTAAAGAGCAGGTCTGCCCAGCCCATCACACCGAGACCAATCTTGCGGTTCGCACGACACATCTCATCGATTTCAGCCGTCGGATAGTTATTCACCTCCACGACATCGTCGAGAAATCGCACAGCAGTCCGCACCACCGCGCCCAGCGACTCGTAATCGACAGAACCTGACTCTGAGCCATTCTCAGCGGGCTGGTAGAAAGCGGACAAGTTAAGGCTGCCCAGATTGCACGCTTCATAGGGAAGAAGCGGCTGCTCACCACATGGATTCGTAGCGGCCATGTCGCCTAGGTTTGGCGTTTGGTTGTACTCGTTAATCCGGTCAATAAAGATCAAGCCCGGTTCGCCCGACTCCCAAGCTTTGTTCACGATCAGGTCATAGACATCTCCAACAGTCCAATAATCACTCCCGGAGGACTCCTTCGAGTCATAGGCTTCGTAATCAGCCTTGTTGGTGTCCTTTCGCAGGTATGCATTTCGGTCATCGTGAGGGTTGACGACCACGTGCAAGGCGTTGGGATGCTCCGTCACCTGCGCCATGAAATCATCTGGCACGGTGCAAGAGAGGTTGTAGTTGGTGACCTGAGTGAGATCTTCCTTGATCTGGATGAAGGCCAGTACATCTGGGTGGTCAATCCGCATCGTTCCCATGTTGGCGCCCCGGCGGAATGCGCCTTGCTGGATTGCGTCTGTGACAGACGACAACATCCGAAGGAATGTTAAAGGGCCTTCTGTCGTCCCACCTGAACTCTTGACGATCGACCCGGAGGGACGCAGGCTCGACAGATCGATGCCTGTCCCACCACCCGCCCTCTGGACAAGCGCAATTTGACGCGCCGTCGCCATGATGTCCTCGATGGAATCTTCCAAGGGAAGCACAAAGCACGCACTTAACATGCCGAGGGGGCGCCCCGCATTCATGAGAGTAGGCGAGTTGGGAACAAATTGCCGATTCCAGATCATGTCAAAGAACTGCCCCGTCCATCGCTCCGGATCCGTTTCGACCTGCGCAACATGGCTCGCAACCCGGCGCACCATTTCGACGGGAGTCTCAACAACATCGCCCTGGTCGTTCTTCTTTAGATAAAGGTTGTGGAGAACGCGGACGGCATTCTCAGTAAAGCCACCGTTGATGGGATCCACCACCGCAACAGAACTTTCCTTTTCAACCAGATTTGAACTGCCGACAGCACTGGCTTCGACACCGGTCTCGGTTCCTGCTGACTGCTTGACGTTTTTGCTCACCACGCTTATTTCCCCTTCATGAAAACACCATTTCCGCCCATTTTTAAAGGCCGCCACCTCCACTATATGTGGTGGTTTTCCCAAACGCCCCCCCTAGATAGAGGGTTTTTCATCCCCCATCAAGGACATTCTACACCGAACCGACCGAACCTGCTTTCGTGCCACTCACCGCACAAACCAAGGACCCCAGGCAGCCGGGGGGAGACTTTTGAAATACCCCTGTGAAACCAACGATTCACGGATCTCCCCACACTTTCACCTCCAACTGCAATTCTTCGCCCCGTTTTTTTGAAACGGTTTGTTTGATATCCAGAATAAGTTGCCACACGTCAGACGCCGTCGCTGATCCATCATTCACAATGAAGTTCCCGTGGCACACCGACACTGAAGCTCCACCCCGGCGCTCCCCCTTGCACCCCGCCTCTTCAATAAGACGACCACTCGAAGCATGACCGGGATTACGAAAGATACACCCTGAACTTTTTGCCGCAAGGGGTTGGGCAAGCATCTTTTCACTGAGGACCTTGTTCATTCGCTCAAGGATTGTCGAAGGCGTCTCCTCCTCCAGCTGTACAACCGCGTCAACAACAACCGTGTCCTGGAATGGCGATACGCGATACCCAAAATCGGAACTGTCGGTCGTCATCTCTCGACACACCCCGTCCTCCCCGACGAGAGTGACGGCGACGACAAGATCTCCCATACATCCATAGCGCCCACCCGAGTTGCCCACCACCGCCCCGCCAACAGTCCCTGGGATTCCAGCAAGCACCTCCGCCCCCGCGAGCCCCTTTCCACGAGCGACAGAGATCAGCCGGGCCAAAGATGCTCCGCTCTCAACACGCAGAGCATTGGGCAATGAACCGTGATCTTCGATCCCAGCCATGCGCCCTGTGTAGACAACGATCTCAGAGATTCCACTGTCGCTCACTAGGAGATTACTCCCCCCCCCAATGACGCGAAACGGCAAGCACGCCCGGCGCAGTTCGGAGACACACAACAAGAGTTCCCTCTTGGACACGGGTTCAACCATCCAGGGAGCCGACCCTCCCACGCCCAGCGTGGTATAGGACGCGAGTTCAGGTCGCTTATGAACTCTAATCTGCTCGTGCAAGATTGCCGGCAAGTCCATCAATGTCTCCTGCTCCCATCACCAGGCAGATATCGCCATCCATCAACACAGATCCTACCGCCTGCGCAGCATTCCACGCAGGCCCCACACACTGAGATTGAGGGCCAACTCGTTCATCCAGGCGATGAAGAACACTGTCGGCTCGCTCGGGATGAGCATCCCTCGCTACAAAGATGTCGCATAAGAGGACTTCGTCGAACCGCCCCAAGATGGAACAGAAACCATCGAAAGCCTCTTCCGTTCGACTTACCTGATGAGGCTGAAAAACCGCCACCAGTCTTCGCCCCGGAAAACGCGCTCTCAAAGCCGACTCAGCCGCTTCCAGGGCGTCGGGGTGATGTGCAAAGTCATCAATAAGACGATATGAGCCACTCTTGTCAAACTGGGATAGGGACTGTTCTCCTAGGTCCTGCAGCCTTCGAGCGACGCCATTGAAATTTGAAACCTCCCGCGTCAATTCCCGAAGAGGCGCCCCCACCACCGTTGCCACTAGGAGAGCTACCGCTAAATTGTCGACGCTGTGTGCGCCGAGAAGTGAAAGCTGGTATGCAGATTTATCTCCACCTGACGTGTGCACCACTCCCTCCGCAGCACCACTCTGCGATGAGCCGATATCAACTGAGAGGTCTTTCCCTACTTCTAAGATGCGGCCACCAGGCGGCGTGGGCCAGTCCATGGTGTCTCTGACGCCTCGCCCCAGCACCAAAACTCCACCCGGCGCAACGCCCTGAGCGAACTGGCAAAAAGCCTCATGCACCCCCTCTCGATCACCAAAATAATCCATGTGATCGCACCCAACATTGGTCACCACAGCAATGTCGTAATGAAGGTTCAGAAATGAGCGATCGAATTCACAAGCCTCGACAATAAAGGGCTTGCCATGACCCCATCCCGCAGCGTCAGGAAGGGTGAGAGGGTCTCCTCCCACAATCCACCCTGGGTCGAGTCCGACACCTCTCAAGAGGTGTGCAAGTAATGCCGTGACTGTCGTCTTCCCATGCGTACCTGCCACAGCCACTCCCTGTCGATTTTGCATGAGCCTTCCAAGAGCTTCGCTGTATTTCAGCACCGGCACAGTTGACGCGAGAGCTGCCCCAACTTCCGGGTTCTCTTCGGGGACGGCAGCAGACCGAATGAGGAGTTCAGCGTCAGCGACGTTATCTACGCTATGGCAACACTGGACCCGGATTCCACATTCTTCAAACCGTTTCACATCGGCCAACTCCGACTGATCTGATCCAGTCACCCGATGCCCCTGGCTCGCCAATAAACGTGCTAGTGGCCCCATACCTCCACCGCCAATCCCCACGCAATGGATCCGCTCGGGAAGAGCCGTACCTGGGCACACCGAGGTCACCCCGTAGCCTGCATGGCCTGCTGCACAACCTCCGCGACATCTCGAGCAGCGT
>JAZALG010000080.1:0-12411 GCA_036229545.1 Planctomycetota bacterium
GCCGAGGCCCACACTGACGCCATTGCCGAGGGAGCCTGTGCAGCAGTCGACTCCCTTGGTGTGGTGGAAATCAGGATGTCCCTGAAGGGGGGAGCCGAGTTTTCGAAGGGTCCAGAGATCCTCTCGAGGGAAGTAACCCCGACGAGCAAGGATGGCGTAGAGAATGGGGCAGATGTGCCCATTGGAGAGGATGAACCGATCTCGATCCGCCCAATCGGGCTCGGTTGGGTTGACGTTCAGGTGTCCTCCGAACCACAGCGTGGTGAACACATCCGCCATGCCCAATGACCCGCCCGGATGGCCGGAGCCGGCGAGGTTCAACATGCGCAGCACATCCAGTTTGAGCTGGTGGCTAACATTTGCCAGGGCCCCGAAGTCCGGTGTCTCTCCTGGGGCTGTGACGGGAGCCTCTCCCCAATCGACGGTCATGGGGTCGGCGGGCTTGGAGTCATCCATGGGGTTTTCCTTCTCGTCGAAGGGTGTTTGGTCCAGTTGTTCAGAGGCTTCCTGTTCGGGGTCAGCGATGGGATGTGTTGGAGATGTTGTCATGCCTCCCCCTTTCCGAGCAACTCTTGAGCAGCCCTGGCAATCGACGGAGCCGTGAGGCCGAAGTATTCGAGAAGTTCGTCGCCCGGGCCCGATTCGCCAAAGCGTCCATCCATACCAAGTCGTCGCATGGGGCAGGGCGCGATTTCAGCCAGAGTTTCGGCGACCGCAGAGCCCATGCCGCCATTTTTCTGGTGTTCTTCAATCGTGACGATGTGTCCTGTCTCCCTCGAAGCGGTGGCCAGGGTCTCGCTGTCGATGGGCGAGATGGTGGACACATTCAAGATGCGGGCATCGATTCCTTCCTTCTCAAGAATTTCGCCAGCCAAAAGAGCTTGATAGACGCAAACGCCCGTTGCCGCCAGGGTCACGTCTTGTCCTTCTCGAAGGGTTGGGATCTTTCCGACTTCAAACACGTAATCTTCGGGGAGGAAAATCGGCGTTTTCATCCGTGAAAGGCGTACGTAGGCCGGGCCATCGAGGTCTGCGATGGCGGCGATGACGAGTTCGGTCTCCCGGCCGTCTGCGGGAACGATCACCGTCATGTTGGGAAGGACCCGCATGAGAGCAAGGTCCTCAAGGACCTGGTGGGAGGCGCCGTCTTCGCCGGTCGTCACCCCCGCATGGCTCGCACAAATCCGGACCTTCGCATTGGGAAGGGCCACTTCCTGTCGAATCTGTTCAAAGGCCTTACCTGCGGCAAACATGGCGAAACTGCTGGCAAATGCCGTCAATCCGGTGAAAGAGAGGCCGGCGGCAGTGCCGATCATGTTGGCCTCGGCCACGCCCATGTTGAAGAAGCGTTCGGGGTGGTTCTTGGCGAAGGCGGCTGTCTTGGTCGAGCCGGATAAATCAGCATCGAGCACAACAATGTCGTCCCGAGATTCCCCTAAGGCGGCCAGAGCCTTGCCATAGGATTCTCGAGTTGCAACTAGGGTGGAAGCGGTGTCATTCACGTTGTCCGAATCTCCTCGTTGGTACCGCAATGCGTGGCCACGAAACCGGCCAGTCGCTCAAGACCTTCCGCGAGGCGCTCATCAGAAACCGCGATCGATAAGCGGATGCATCGATCCTCCCCGAAGGCCGCGCCGGGCACGGCCGCCACGCGACCATCCTCTAAAAGAGCAGCACAAAAATCGATGCTGTTATGTACTTCTCCACCGTAAAGATCACTGACTCGAGGGAAGATGTAGAAGGAGCCGGCAGGGGGGACCACCGAAATCCCTTTGATCTTGTCGAGGGCGTCGAGAGCGACCGACCTTCTGCGGATAAACGCTTCTTGCATGGCGTCGATAGACTCCGTCCCGCCCTGGAGGGCGGCGAGGGCAGCGTGCTGGGAGGGGATCGCCGTGTTGCTCGAAAAATGGCTTTTAAGATTTGTGATGGCCTTGGCCACGGTGGGCGGTGCCGTCAGGAACCCTACCCGCCATCCCATCATGGCGTAGGCCTTGCTGCAGCCGTGGACCAGGATGGAGCGGTCCTGAATTCCAGGGACAGCCCCAAGAGAAGCGAAGGTGCCTTCAAAAATGAAGGGCCAGTAGAGCTCGTCGGAGACGATCCACAGGTCGTGAGCCGCCGCGACGGCTGAAATGGCGACCAACTCCTCGGCGGAATAGACCGACCCCGTTGGATTGGAGGGAGAGTTGAGAAGAAGAATTTTTGCCCTGGATCCAATGGCCTCTTCGAGCGCGTCGGGAGTGAGTTTGAACCCCTCGGATTCCTTTGTCGGAATCGTGACCATTGAAGCGGATGCCATCGTCACCATGGGTTCATAACTCACCCAGGAGGGGAGGGGGACGAGAATCTCATCTCCCGGATCGCACAGGGCCATAAAGGTTAGAGCCAGGCCTTCCTTGGCTCCGTTGGTGACGACGATTTGACTTGGATCGATGCTGCGAGTCATTCCCGTGATCTCTTCGACGTGATGAGCCACGGCTTGCTTCAACTCCGGGATGCCTCCTGCGGGACCGTAGCGGACCATCCCTCCTTCGATCGAAGCCCGGGCGGCGTCAACCGCCGCCTGGGGAGACGGGAAATCGGGCTGCCCGGCTCCCATGCCCACGACATCGATGCCCTCGGCGATCATGGCGCTGACTCGAGCGTCCAGAGAAAGCGTGACAGACGGGGGAATCGCGTGTGCCCGTTGTGAAAGATCCATGGAAAGGATGCTACCGAGGCAGTCGGTTGCAGGAAAGGCACCACGACCCCGTAAAAAGCGGGACGATGCCTTGAGTTTTCACCGTCTTAGAATCTCTATTCTGCATTCTTCCTTTTTATCGGATCCACCATGGCACCAGGTCGTCGCAGCGTTCGCCGCAGAGTCCGTCGTCGAAGACGGCGTCGCGAGAAGGGAAGCCCCCTGCTCAAGCGCCTTGCCATCGGAGTCGCTCTTCTCCTCCCGATTCTCTACTTTGTTTTCACAAAGGTGTTTTTTGATCCCTTTGAAGAGCCCCAGATCGCTTTCAACAATCTCGTTCCCCGGAACGTGGACATCTACCTGCGGCGGCAGCGTTTGGACAAGGATTTTGGGGTCTTTCCGTCTTTTGAGTTTTTTGAGCGCCTCGCCAAGAGGGAAGAATTTGTCGAGATGGAAGCGACGAGTTGGTGGGAGGAGACAGGTTTCTCCGCGTCGTGGAATGACATTGCCGTAGGGGCCCGGGAGTTCGTGTCGAATCAGGATCTTCTGGATCCCGTGGCAGACCTGCTTGGCAGCGAGGTTGTCTACATCGGTCGATCCGGAAAAGAGGGGCTTGGGAATGGCGGAACGACTGTTCTTCTCCGCCTTTCCCAAAGGGGCAAGGCCGCCCACGAAGCACTTTTGAGGGATTTCGCGAGGGAAGAAATATTGCCCGGGAGTCTCCAGACCTTGCAGGACGATCCCGACATCCCCTCTCTCCACTATTGGCGACTGGAACTGCCAGGGGGGGCGGTGTGGTTCCATCAGCGTGTTTCCGACCTGCTCGTGCTGGGGACCGACGAGAAATTGGTGAGGGATGTCCTGGCGACAAGGATCGAGGGGGTCGAGCAGTCCCTTGGCTATACCCGTTTGTACACCGAGCATCTTCCTGCGGGCCCCTCCGACCCCGCCGCGCACTTTAGCGCGGAGGTTCTGTTCGAGATGGCGGATGAGAACAGCGCTTCGGGGGCACCCGAGGGGGAGCTGCAAAGCCAGGATGCTTTGGAGAACATTCTTCTCTCCTTAGCCGATCCCACCTTGCTGGAAACGGTGATCGGCCGAGTGGAGGAGAAAGAGGGCGTCGTGTCGGGCAGGTTCCACCTCGAGTTGGATCGCCGACGGACGACGGAAGAAAAAAAAGGGCTGCTGGGGACCAGACCTTTCGACGCCGGCGAGGCCCTCTCGAAGGCTTTCGCCTCGGTTCCCTTTGATGCGGCGTTCCTCGTTCGCATGGAGGTGGATCTTGGTCGCATGCTCAGAACAGTCGGTGACAGCTTCGAGCCCGCTCTACAGAAACTGATCAACGACACCCTGAGGAACATGGCTCGATACTCTAGCCGCTGGGAGGTGGACAGTGTCCGGGCCCTGGCAGCGTTTCTGGATAGGGCTTTAGGGGACCACCTGACGGTTGTCGTCCGTCCTCTCGATCATGAGGTACCCGAGGGGAGCCAGCCTTTTCCCGCTGTGGCCTTTCTCGTGGACGTGGAAGACCCAGCTCTCTGGACCAGCTTTGAGGACACCATCATCCGTGCCCATCGGGAGTTCGGGGTGGAGCGCATGTTCAAGCAGGATGAAGGAGTGGGGGTCCGCAAGTGGCTTGAACTCGAGGGTGTCGCTGTCGAGGAGATCTCCTTTGTGCAGTTGGACGAGTCGTGGGTCATCGTGGGTACTGATGATGATCTTGTGCGAGAGATGGTCGCCATCTATGTGGATTCGCGTCGCTCCTTAGGAGGAAGGTCGGAGGTGCAAGACATGGCAGAGGGGATGCGGGGGCGGCGTGCCAACCTTGTGGCCTATGTCGACACGAAACGCCTGGGATACGTCCTTGAACCCTACGGAGAATGGATTGGTGAAGAGGAGACGCGAGTGGACCTCACCTCTCTTCGTCTGGTGCGACAGAAAAAACTCATCGCTTCGGATTACTCGGAGTGGCGTACCCGTATCGATGAGATGCCCGAAGATCTTGCGGCGGAACTCCAGAACCGACTCGACGAAATTGTGCTTTCTGAAGAGGCCCGGCGGAAATCGGTCGCAGTCCCCGCCTTTGCCCAGGAATGGTGGGAAGGCTTTTCTTGGATGGGGGTGTTTGAAGGCGGGGTTTTCACCTTGAGAGTGGGCGAGAGAGACGGAGATCTCTCTGTTGCTGCGCGCACAATCCTGGCTCGATGATGAAATGACCGCCTCACCCCTTGACCCGGGTTGGGGGGGGCTGGTCCAATCATCGCCTCCTCATGGGGTGTTTTTTGCCCCGGAATGCTTTTCATGCCCGGATGGTGGAATTGGTAGACACGCTAGGTTGAGGGCCTAGTCCGACGTTGAGTCGGGTGCAGGTTCGAGCCCTGTTCCGGGCACCATTTTTTTGAAGTTCTCTCCCTCCCCAAGGGGGATGGATTGACGGGAGACCGGCAGGAAGGCTAGAACAACCCATGGTCGCAACGTGTTGCGTTGCGCCGTGACAAACTGACGCGGGGTGGAGCAGTCCGGTAGCTCGTCGGGCTCATAACCCGAAGGTCGCAGGTTCGAATCCTGCCCCCGCTACCAAACTTCAAAGGGAGTCGCTCCTTAGGGGCGGGTCCATTTTTTTTTGGCGTTCGCGCGATATGGTCACACTTGCCCTGCTTCTGAGTCTTGCTTCCCTCGCTCCTCAAGATGTAGACGAAAAATCCAGCCCCTTCGACGGGCTGCGTTGGTCGGGGGACCAGCCTGAGGTTCAAGTCGAGGACACCTGGTACAAGCCAGTCGCGATTGACGGGATAGCTGTCGAAGAGATTCTCACTCTTGCTGACTCGTGGCTCCCTGGGCGTGAGAAACGCTTCGCGGAAGACCTCGTCCCGATTCTCATGAGGCTTGAGTGGAAGGGCGACAAAGCGGTGGATCTCGACCTTCGTTCCCTCGTGAACGGTTCGGCTGTTCGGCTTGAGGGGGTGGAGATGACGCGTGACAAGCGCCAAGCCTTGTGGGTTTCCGAGAACCTACCTCCCACAAGCATCTCCGTGGAAGATGCTCTTGTAGACATTGAAGCGTTCAGAGCGGGGCTCAAGGATCAATTCGCCTACTTGGGGCTCGGCGAGGTCGATTTCGAACGGGAACTAGGCTTTATCCGTGAAGGTTTGACTGGAGAGCAGATCGACACTTTGGATCTACGCCTCCAACTGCACCGACTCCTCATGCGCTTTGGAGACGGGCATGCCCGGATTCGCTCGGACCTTCCCCTAGGTGAGCGCGGTGATAGGTACTTGCCCTTCTTGTTCGTCGATTCTGCTCAAGGCGTGGTCGCAGTGCTCCCGGACCGTTCTGATTTTGTTGAGTCGGGCGCGCCGATCGTCCGAGTGATCGACGGCAAGATGATGGATGAGTGGGTGGAGTCGGCTCGGCCCTATGTTGCGAACGGGAGCGAACAACTCGTCCGTCGCCGCGCCCTTGGCGACATGCGCGAGATCGATGGGGTACGTCGCCTCCTCGGGGAAGAGACAGGCGTGCCACTCAAGGTGACGTTCTCGACCGCAGACGGGAGCGACACGATCGAGCGAGAGTTCGAACTGTCATTGCGTCGGCCTACCTACGGCGACTGGCCGCGCTCTCAGAGCAAGATCCTCGAGGGGAACATTGGCTATCTGCGCATCGCCCGGATGAACGAGGATGTCGACTCCTTGCACAAGGCGATGGGAGAGTTTGTCGACACTGAGGGGCTTATTGTCGATGTGCGCGGCAACGGCGGCGGGACGCGCGAACTCCTGCTCGCGCTAGGGGGGTACTTGGTTGGGCCCAAGGAACCTGCGGTTGTGGGTAACATCGCACAGTACCGCCTCTCATCGCGCTTTGATGAGGACCACTTGGAGGCCCGCTACATGCACCGGGCCGACTGGGAAGGGTGGAACGATCGGCAGCGCGAGGCGATCCGAGTGGCGGCCGCAGCTTTCAAGCCGGAGTGGCAGCCGGTGGGCGAGTTCAGCGCCTGGCACTATCTCGTCCTCGATCGCACCGGGCATTTGGCTGAGTATTTTTACGACCTGCCGGTCGTGGTGCTCTCCGATTCGGGCTGCTTCAGCGCGACGGACATTTTTCTCGGCGCGCTCGAACTCATGCCTCGCGTGACGTTGCTCGGAGCAGCGAGTTCTGGTGGCAGCGCGCGCACGCAATCCTTCCGACTGCCCAAGACGGGCCTGGATGTGAGTTGCGCCTCGATGGCGTCCTTCCGTCCGGACGGCAGGCTCTACGACGGCCGGGGCATCGAGGTCGACGTCGAAGTGCTCCCTGCCCCAGAAGATTTCCTGTATGCCGGCAGCGATTCTCAACTTAAGGCCGCACTCGAGCGGTTTTGATGGGGTTAGAAATGATGCATTGCCCCATGCGCCTGATCCCCATCGTTCTCCTGATTCTCCTCGCCACCTCCTGCGGGGATCCTCTGGTGAAGGGCCTGGACGCCTGGGCCGATCAACCTCCCGGGACGGTTCTACCCATGACTGAGGTGGTCACCGCCGAGTGGGATTCTCTCTACATCTTTGGGCCCTATACCGGGCAGGATGACATCGATGCTGCTCTTGGATCTCACTGGGACGATCCCCGGGCCTCACGGCTGGAGATGCACGATGATGCGGCGATGCTGCTCTTCGTTCGAAAGGGGGAAGTGGTTCGGGCTTTGATCCAGCCCCGGCGCCCTGACATGACGGGCCTTGCTCGTCCAGAACCCTACAGCCGTGACGAAGCCCGCTTCGTGTGCCGCGTCGATGGGAGTGGGTGGATCTGGGCCGATTTGGCGGAGGGGTAACCTACGAGGCTACTTTGCCGAGGGAGGGGCGCGGCGCGCCATGGGCAGGAGCAGGCGGATCCAGTTGAGGCAGACGAAGAGGATGCAGATTGCCAGAACACCTCCTAAGACCATGAACGCTTCGGGCATATAACGCAGCAGGTCGGGAGGGGCCGGAGCTCTTGGCCCCATGTAGCGCAGATAACCATCAATGATTCCTCGTGTCGCCAGCATGCCCACGAGGAGCAGAGCTGCGAGATTAAGGGTCGCGAAGACGAAAACATCCCGTCGCGGAGAGAGGGAGTCGTTATCCACCATGCAATGCAGGAGGTAGAGGAGGGCGGCCCACAGGACGACGGAATCGATGCCGATCATGCTCCCCATGGCGTGGGACATGACGAAATGCGTGCCATGGATCAGGGTGTTGATCGGTGGGACCGAAATCATCACGGCGCTTCCGACCGTCAGGAACGACCAGAGGGTGCCGGCCTTCAGAAGGAAATGAACTGCCGGGAGATCCGAGGCCTTCTCGCGGGTGTTCTTGACGATGTCGAGCAGCAATTTGACGACGATGACCACCTCGCAAAGACTGGCGATGCAACTGATCCATTTGACCAGATGAGACTGGGGCAGGTGGTAGGTGTGGTGGCCGAAATTGGTGAAGCTGTTGAAGACCCCGATGAAGAAGAGGAAGAAGGCGAGCCGTGAATGGGCATATCGGTCGTTGCCGGCCAACTTGCAACTCAAATAGGCCAGGGATCCATAGACGAGCAGGTTGAAACTGCCGACCATTGGCCCGTAGGACTTCCACTGCATCGCGATGTCTCGCAGCGGGTAGTCGCCGATGAAAGCCAGGTGCCAGGCGTTTCCTTCCGCGAAGGAATAGAGGAAGAGCAGGAGGGACGAGGACCACATGTAAAGGAAGACCGGCTTTCCCTGCAGGCGGAAACCGACCACAGAAAAAAAGTTCCAAGTAAAGAGGATCCATCCGAGGTAAATCAGGACCGACCAGCCCCAGTGGGCGCCCATGTATTCGCGGCCCGAAAAGACTCCCTGCCACAGAGACACTAAGACGCCCACACCGGCGATGACCCAGAGAATGACGTGGGCCTTGAGGCGGAGCCAGAATGACTCTGCGTGGGCCTCTTTTTGTTCGATGAGATAGGCATAGACCACGGCGCAACCGGCCATGTAGATCCAGGCCACGCCGAAGGTCGTGTGAAGGGGCCTGAGATGCTGCAGGGTCAGGCCGGCCAGTGAAGTGAACTTCTCTGAGTATGCCCAGGTTCCGACCATGCCGGCGACGACGCCCAGGAGGAGGCAGGTCATCGCGCTGATCATGAGTACGGCCAGCGGTCGCCTAGCCTGATCGCTGATGCCGTCTAGTATTCGAACCATGGCACCGCCGCCCAATGAAAGGATGTTCCGTTCTCGTCCGAGGCGTAGTGAGAGCCGAGTTGTGCCCTGTTGTCCGTCATCCAGGTGAGGTAGGCCAGCAACTGAGCCAGTTCGACATCGGTCAGGATGTACTCGGGCATGACGCCCTTGCCCTTTAACAAAGCTTTCCTTGCTGACTTGAGCCCTTGCCGGCGAAGAGTCGTCGAGAGATCCGGTGCGCGCTGTTTTCCTTCCGCGAAGGGGACGTGACATTGGTAGCAGCCGAATGCCTTCGAGATGGCCTCGCCCTGGAGGACGTCTTGCGGCACGGCGGTGTTCGTAGCCTTCGCAAAATCGACGACCAGGGTGCCGGCGTCGGCGATGTCCTTGACGGAAGAGAAGGAGGGGATGCTGGTACCGGTTTGATCCACCTCTCGGAGGAATTCCTGGATCGCCGCCTGCTCGGCTTCGGTGAAGTGGAATGCCGGCATCTGCTTGCGGCCGTCGCTGAGGACCGTTGTGAGATCTTCATCGGGCCGTCGGCTCATCAAGTTGGTGAGGTCGGGACCGAGAAAACCGCCATAGCCGTAAATCTGGTGGCAGGTGTGACAATTGTTCTCCCGCCACAGGCGCAATCCTTCTTTGCCCTGCTCTGAAAACTCCGGGCTACGGACCTCTTGGAAAAGGTCCTGATAAACGAGGCCGGTTTGGAGAAAGAAGCAGGCAACTCCGATCAAGAGGATCCAAGGGCGCCATCGCGCGGATGTATCGGACCCCATTAGCCATTCCTCGCTTCGCCGACCATCTTGGCGAGGCGGTCAAGTCCTAAGACGATGTTGTCCATCGGTGGGCCGAAGGAAAAGCGCATCCAGTTGGCCAGGGGCGAGGGGTCGGGTCGCTCCTTTCCTGGATTGACGTCAAAGAAGCGGCCCGGAACGGTGAGGACCTTTCGCTCAAGAGCAGAGCGAAAGAAGGTCTCGACGTTGTTGAGGGGCTCGGGCAGTCCGTCGAGGCAGCCCCAGAGATAGAATGTTGCATCGGATTCATGGGCGAATCGAACGCCCATTTCAGAAAGTCGTTCGATCATGAGGTTGCGTTTGGCCGAGAAGCCAGCCCGGAGGGCATCGGTCTCCTGGTCGGCTCTTGCTGGTTCTAAAGCTTCGATGGCGGCCCTTTGGATGGGTTGACCGGGTCCGCCATCAATGGCCGAAGCTGCTCGGCCGAGGGTCTCGATCATTTCCGCCGGGCCGAGAACCCACCCCACACGCCATCCGGGGTAACGGAAGCATTTGGTGAGACCGTCGATGATAAGAACCGGCTCGGTCTGGACGTCTTCGATGTAGGCGGCGGCCGAGACAGGACCGTCAGCTGGGGACGAGTCGTTGTAGATGAAATGAGAATAAAACTCGTCAAGGAAGAGCGTGGTGTGGTTCGCTCGGGCGATCGAGAGGTATTCGGAAAGGGCTTCGCCTCGAATGACCTGGCCGGTGGGGTTGCAGGGGTTGCTCAGGAGGAATGCCGTCAACTCTTGTTCGGTAATTGCCTGGGCTAATTTGTCAGGGGGAAGAGCGAATCCATCCGACTCCGAGGCGAATAGGCCGACGGGTCGGAATCGATGACGGTGGGTGTCGATCATGTCTTCGTAGGCGGTGTAGTCGGGCACCTGGTACCCCAATCGACCTTCTCCCAGTGCGGCGAAGGCCCGAGTGAGGGCCAGCCGGCCACCAGCAGCGATGCTCACGTTGTCCGCGGTGTACTGGGATGATTTCCCCTGGCGATAGAGGCGGTTGTAGTGAGCCGCCACGGCCTCTCGAAGTTCGGTCGTACCATTGATCGGTCCGTAGGCGTGGTCGTGGGGTTCCATCGCGATGGAAGAAATCCGGGGCGGAGCCCCTTCCATCTCACCGACTTCCGGCTGTCCCTGCCCCAGGTTGCACCAATCCGGGTCGCCATTGGTGAAGCCGAGTTTGCTGGCCTCGGCGACGACCCAGATCACTCCCATATAAGGGACGGAGCGAAAGGCGCCCATGCTGTCGGCCTGATCGGGATTCGTGGGGGTTAGGGCCATCGTGTAATCCTCAGGCAGAGGTGGTCGCCGGCGTTTCTTCTTTGATCAGGGAGACGAGCCGCTCCACAGCTTCGCTCACAAAGGCGGGATCTTCCGCTCCCAGGTCTCGTTCGACCAATTCGATGGAACGGGGAAGTTTCGTCTTCAGTTCTTCAAGGAACGCTGCATCGCCTTCTGGATCATAAAGAGGCCCCTCCTCAACGCCGTAGCGGCTGGTGCCTGCCTTGGGCATGAAGAAGACCGCCCGTTTTTCCGTATGGGAGAGACGTGAGGCGATCTCCTTGGCGACACGCCGCATTTGGTCCGGCTGGAGCCTCGGGGCCAGGATGATGGGATTGTGGAACACGCTCAGATGCTCCATGTACTGAGGGGGAACCGTGTCGGGCTTGTCGACCATGACGCCGATGTGCTCGACACCGCCCGGGCAGAGCACCTGGGGGATGCCAAGCTGTCCCGCCACAGTCAGTCGCTCTGACCCGCCCGCACGCAGCCCGCCGTAGATTTCGTCTGAGATCTCGCCCAGGGCGTAGTCGAAAACCGCGCCGATGATTCCGTCCTTCATCAACTGTTCCATCGCGCGGCCGCCGGAACCCACAGCATGGAAGACGATGACCTCGTACCCTGCCTTTTTGAAAAGGTCGAGGGCTGTCATGGCCCCGTCGGTGAGGACGCCAAGATTTGTCATGCCGATGACAGGCTTGCCCTCATCCCGTGTTTCGAGGGTGACTCGCGATTCGGCCATGCCATGGGCGCTGGCCGCAGCGTTGGCGAGGATCTTCCGAGTCAAGGGGTTCAATCCCAGCAGGTCGCCGACTGAAAACATCATGGTGATGTCTTTGATCCCCACGAAGGGAGCGGTGTCGCCGGAGGCCACGGTGGAGACCATGATCTTGGGAAATCCGTAAGGCAGGGCCTGCATGACCTTGCTGCAATTGGAGGTCCCCTGGGTTCCACCCATGCCGATGACGCCATGGATCTCATTTTCAGATAATTTTTTGGTGAGCAGTGCCGTCGCACCTTCCACCATGACAGGTGACGCCTTCTGGCGGGTGGGGTTCTTGAGGAGTTCGGAGAGGGGCGTCCCGCCAGCCTCGGCGACATCTTCTCGAAGAATGTCGGGGAATCCCGCGGGCTCTCCCACAACGCCCATGTCCAAGAGGAGGGCTTTGCTGCCGAGAGCTTCGATTTCACCCTTCAGGTATCGGGCTTCCGCTCCCTTGGTGTCGAGCGTTGCGAGAATGATGATGGTTGTTTTCATCAGTTGACCTTAGCCCTGAAAGGAGATGGCACGAAACTCTTTTGCCCGCGCAGACACGGCCTCTTCGATGGGGAGACGCTCCGTCGAGGAACCTGTCCAAAAACCATGTCCGGAGGTGTGGTGGAGCATGTACTGCCCGTCCTCGGGGGTTTCGAGGGCGGCGCCATGGGCAATGAGGATAGTGTCGGGGTTGATCTTGCGCACGGCCTGATAGACCTCTTCAGTCCGCTGGGCGGTTT
>JAZALG010000081.1:0-7113 GCA_036229545.1 Planctomycetota bacterium
GCGAGAGCGGAAGACCCGCAAAGCGGCCTCAAAGCCTTCATCGCTGTACACGACACGACGCTGGGCCCGGCGCTCGGGGGGTTGCGCCTTTGGCCTTACGTCAGTGAAGAAGAAGCCCTGACCGATGTCCTGCGACTTTCTCGGGGGATGACTTTTAAGAGTGCCGTGGCGAAGACCGGGCTCGGCGGCGGAAAGTCGGTCATCGTTGCGGACCCTGCCATGAAGACGCAGCAACTCTTCGAATCGATGGGGCAGTTCGTCGAGAGTTTTAACGGCCTCTATACGACGGCCGAAGACGTAAATGTTGGCATCGATGATCTCATGCACGTACGCAGCCAAACGCAATACGTGACGGGGCTGTCCCGTGCAGACGGAGGAAGCGGTAACCCGAGTCCGTATACGGCGCGTGGATGCTACGCCGGTTTAAAGGCGACGGCCGCAGCGGCCTTCGGGAGCAGTTCTTTGGACGGCAAAACGATTGCCATACAGGGCGTGGGGAGCGTGGGTTACGTGTTGGGGCAACTTGCGAAGGAAGAAGGAGCGCGTTTGCTCGTCTCCGACATCAACGAAGACAATGTAGGAAGGGCGGTGAAGGATCTCGGAGCTGAGGAAGTGTCGAGCGCGGCTGTGTATGACGTGGACTGCGACATCTTCGCCCCCTGTGCATTGGGCGCCATTCTCAATGACGAAACCATTCCACGCCTCAAGTGCCGTGCGGTTGCCGGGGCTGCGAACAACCAATTGCACGACGAGACGCGTCATGCCGAACTCCTGAAAGAGCGGGGGATTCTCTATGCCCCCGACTACGTCATTAATGCCGGAGGCATCATCAACGTCTCGGTGGAGTTTGATGAGGGGGGATACGACGAGGAGAGGGCTCTCGCAAAGATCGGAAATATTGACGATGCCCTCACCGAGATCTATGCCACCGCCAGGGATCGGGATATCACCACTCACCAGGCGGCCCAGGATGTGGCAGAAGCGAACCTGCTGGCCGGAGCAGTGACCCACTGAGAGGGAATTCAAAGGGACGCTGAACGAGAGGCTCGGACTCTCTAGGGTGAGGGAGTGTCAGTCGCTGAAGAACAAAAGTCTGCGGTAGTCCAGTCG
The DNA here is from genome assembly GCA_036229545.1 of Planctomycetota bacterium. Lineage (GTDB taxonomy): Bacteria > Planctomycetota > B15-G4 > B15-G4 > B15-G4 > JAZALG01. The sequence continues at coordinate 1,111 of JAZALG010000081.1, forward strand.
GCTGGGACTGTTTCGGGGTGGACCGCGATCTCCCGGGTTCTGGGTCTTGCCAGAGACATCGTGATGACGGCTCTCTTGGGGGCTTCCTGGGCTCACGATGTGTTCGCCTATGCCTGGACGCTCCCCAACGCCTTTCGTCGATTGTTCGGCGAAGGGGCCCTGGGAACGGCATTCATTCCGGTGTTCACCAAGTCTCTCGAATCAGATGGGGAGGAGCGCGCTGCGGGGGTCGCTCGCCAGACGATTTCCAATCTCGGTGCGGCCCTGGCTGGTTTAGTTGGTGTTTTCATTTTGGTGGCCCTCGTGCTTCCACCGAAAGCACTTGGTGAAGCCGCAGGGTTTTCACGGCCTGAACAAGCGGATCTTCTTCTTTGGCTCGTGATCACCCTTCTCCCTTACCTCGTTGTGGTGTGCGTCCTCGCGCAGTTCATGGGGGTCCTCAATGCTTTGGGTCGGTTTGATGTGCCGGCCATCTCGCCCGTGATTCTCAACGTGGTGTGGTTGGGCGCAGCCGGTTTGGCTTTTGTCACAGTTGATGATCCGGCGGGCCAAGTGCGTTTCATCGCAGGCGGCATCTTGCTGGGAGCCGCTCTGCAGTTTTTCTGGCACCTCCCGGCTTTGAGCGCGGTGGGCGTCCCCTTCCGGTTTGTGAGGCCGACGTGGACGCCGGAAATGCGACAGGTGATGAAAATGATGGGCCCTATGGTGCTTGGCATGGGGGCAGTTCAGGTGAACATACTTGTCGACCGTACCGTCGCGTTGGTCCTGCTGCCTGAAGGTGGGACAACACACCTGTACTACGCCATGCGCCTGATGCAACTTCCTCTCGCGCTGATTTCCATTTCCCTGGCGACTGCTGTCTACCCAGTTTTGGCTCGCTTGATGGCGCAAGACGATCCAAAAGGGATGGCTGAGACGGCATCCTTGTCACTTCGGACGCATCTCCTCGTGGCCCTTCCCGCAGCAACCGGCCTGATGGTGCTTGCGAAGCCGATTATCAGCCTCCTTTTTGAGCGAGGAGCCTTCACGGCCTCGTCCACAGCGATCACTGGCGAGGCTCTTGCGGGGTATGCGGTGGGGCTTCCTTTCCTTGGTATGGCGATCCTTCTCCAACGGGCTTGCTATGCCAGCGGTGATCCCTGGCTGCCCGTTCGGATCGCCTGGCCGATGGTGATCATGAACGTCGTGTTGGATCTTGTGCTGGTTGGCCCGTATGGAGCATTGGGCCTTGCGATAGCGAGTTCTCTCGCGGCCATGGGGACCGCTGCGCTTTTGTTGATCGTTCTTCGGCGCCGTCTCTTCGCTTCTGTCGGCATCGCGGCTATTGGGCCGATGGGCGGTCTTCTGGCGATGACGCTCATTCTGGGAGTGACCGTTACGTTTCTCGATATGTGGTTGGTCTGGAACCCCGCTTGGGTTCGGGTTGCCGCCGGCGTCCTCGCGGGCCTTTGCATTTTCGGACTCCTCGCGCCGCGGTTCTGTCGAGAAGAGTGGCAGAGAGTTCGGGCCCTCTTCCCCTTGCGGCAGTGAGCGTTAGGATTGACAAAAGAATGATGCCATCTCAAATCCAGTTTGATCAGCCTTGCCTGCGGCCCCTTCCGGAAGATGCTGTTGCTCGCGTCATCGCGATTTTGCGGCCAGTCTGTCTGGACAAGACGATGGAACTCCTCGTAGCGTGCCGGCCGACAGAGGTGTTGATCGAGGAGGTTCGCGGCTACGGGCGTCAGAAGACGCACCTTGAGTTTTACGAGCAAGGGTCTTGGGCGGCCGGTTTTGTGCCAAAGATCAGGCTGGAGTTCATTGTCACTGGTGAAAGGGCCCAAGAATCTGTGGAGGCCATTGTCCAGGCCGCCTGCACGGGGCGCATTGGCGATGGAAAGATTTTTGTCCTCGTTGGTCGGAGGGTGGCATGACGGGTCCGGATATTTGGGAAGAGGTCGTGCGGTGTCGGAAAGAAGGTCAAGCCGCTGCGTTGGCCACCATCATCACGACCCTTGGTTCAACGCCCGGAAAAGACCCGATGAAGATGCTTGTGCGCTCCGATGGGACGTTTGTTGGGTCCGTGGGAGGGGGGTGTTTGGAGGCAGAGGTCTGGGAGCACGCCCAGGAGGTCATGGCGAGCCTTCAATCCCGGACAGTTACCTTCTCTTTGACTGAGAAAGACTATCCGGACAGCGGTCTGATCTGTGGTGGCCAGGTCACGGTGTTTCTTGAGCCGGTGACCCTTCCAGTCGTCAGAATCTTTGGAGCGGGTCACGTGGGATTGGCGACAGCGAACCTCGCGGCAACCAGTGGCTTTCGTGTTGTGGTTTATGACGACCGGCCCGACATGGTTTCTTCTGATCGGTTCTCCGACGGGGTTTCTTGCGTGGGAGGTCCCTATGAAGAAATCGCAGCGGAGGCACTGGTCGGCGACTTCAACCTCGTGATCGTTGTGACACGGGGTCACCAAGATGATGAGCGCGTTCTGAGGGCCCTGTTGGCGACGGGGCGTTCGCCAACATTTCTTGGGATGATCGGAAGCCAGGCGAAGCGGACCCTCATGACCAAAAAATTGGAAGAAGAGGGCTTTTTGAAGGAGACGCTCGACACCATCGTGACTCCTGTCGGCGTCCCCATTGGTGCGCGAACGGCACCGGAAATTGCTGTGTCCATCGTGGGACAACTCATCCAGATCTGCCGAACTGATGGAAAGGATGCGGAAACACCTCGCAGAGGGCGCGCATCAGGAGCCACGGAGATCAGCGCAGGAACAGGTGATTTAGGCTCTCAGATTTCTTCTAAGGCAGAGGTTTCTTTCCCGGCGCCGGAGACTGCTTGACCCTCTTCGCGGCTCGTCAGTAATCTCCTTTTCCCTCTAGCAGAGAACCCTGCGATTTTCTGGAGGCCAACCATCACAGAGCGAACTCACATGGTGCGACAAGGTATGGCGAGATCGATGATGAAAACTCAAAGTTTCGCACTGCTCGTGGTCGCGGTGATGGCGACGCCTTCTGCAGCGGATACCCTGACCAAGGCAGACGGGACGGTCGTCAGCGATGTGACGGTATTGAGTGAAACTTATGAAGCCGTCGAATACCGAGTGAAGGACTCGAGGGCCAAGCGCTCCATCAATGCGGCGGAGGTTCGTTCCATTGATTACAGCAGAACGAATGCCGATTACCGGGAAGGGGTTGCCGCTCTCGTCAAGGGGGACACGATCCTGGCGGCAAACCTCTACGTGCGAGCCGCGGAGGACAAAAAAATCCCCGCGCATGTTCGAGCCTCTGCCCTCGTCCAGGCGGCAGACATCCTTGTTGCAGAGGGTGATTCTGCGAATGCTGTGTCGGTCTATGACCAACTGATCAGAGATCACTCTAAAACTCGCCACCTTGCTCGTGCGCTTCTCGGAAAAGGAAAGGCTGCTCTCTATTCAGGGGATACGACGACAGCTCTTGCTGCATTTGAAACCCTGATCCTCGATGCTCGTGAAAAGGGGTTTGGAGAACAGTGGGCTCTCGAAGCCGAGTTCATGGCTGTGCGTTCCAAGCACGTCATCGGAACGGATCTGCCAACGATCCAGTCGGCCTATCAGGACCTTCAGAACCGTGCGAAAACGGCGGGGATCCAAAGCATTGCTTTGGGCTGTTCGTTGCGGTTGGCGCGGTTGCACCTCGACAACGATGAGCCGATGGCGGCGTTCCCGATGTTCAACAACATTATTAAAGGGCGCTTGGAGTCGTCTCGAGAAGTTGCGGCAGAGGCGTTCAACGGGAGAGGCCGATGCTTCGTTGCCATGGCTGAGATTCTCCGGGCCAATGATGACGAAGAGTCAGCGATTGACGAATATGCCACTGCACGCCTCGATTTCCTCCGAGTGCATGTCCACTATCCTGATGTCCAGGGCCAGCAGGCCGAAGCCTTGTTCTGGGCGGCCCAGTGTTTTGAAAATGTGCAAGACACCGATGCGGGGCGTCATGCTGCGATTCTCAAGAAACGCCTGACAAGCCGCTTTCCCGAGTCTGCGTGGGCTAAGCAGGTTGCCCGTTAAGGACGGAGGATTCTAGAGGATGGCTCGAAGCCGCCTTTCGGTGATGGAACCCGTGGGAGTGGGCAACGAGGTTGCTCACGGTTTCATCGTGGACACCCTGAGGTTTTTGTTCCGCACCCTGTTCAGAGTGCGGCTTGAACAATCGCGGTCTCTACCGGATGGCCCTGTCATCGTGGCGGCAAACCATCGGTCATTTCTCGATCCCATGGTGATGGGCGCGGTAGTGGATCGACGGGTGTTTTTTGTGATGTCGGCCTTCTACTACGACAAGCCGATTCTAAATCGAATCTACCGCCTCGAACGTTGCATCCCTGTGGAAGACAGCGCGGACAATCGCACAGCGCTCCGGGCAGGAAAGTCTGTTCTTGATGCGGACAGGGTTTTGGGAATTTTCCCGGAGGGGCGTATCAGCGTGGACGGAACGCTGCAGGAAGGCCAGCCAGGAACGGCATGGCTCGCTGCCAAAACAGGAGCACAGGTCTATCCGCTTTGGATTGGAGGAACGCGTGAGGTTCTGCCAAAGGGGCGATGGTTGCCACGTTTCCGTCAGATCACTGCCAAGATGGGCGACCCCCTCTCGATGGCCAAATATCCCTCTGGGCGGGAAGGACAACGCCTCTTTACGGAAGACCTCATGGCGGCCCTCAAAGAACTCGGCAGGGATTCCTGAGTCGAAAGAGGTTTCACACAGGCGTTGTGTGGTGCCGCCCCCTCCTCGTGGCGTCTGGGGGTTGGGGCGAGATAATGGAAAGGACTTTGCAGATGGACCACGCAATGGCTGAGGAAAAAAGGGCGTCGAGAGAGGGGGTTTTGGCCTGGGCTGCCGGATCCAGATATCGGCGACTTGTGGGCTTTGTTCGTCGGATGGTGGGTGACCAGGGGGAGGCAGAAGATGTGGTACAGGAAGCCTTATTTCGCGCCCTTGGTTCATGGGGTGGAGTTTGATCTCCCGAACGGCTGGAAGCCTGGCTGTTTCGAATTTGTCGTCACGCGGCCATTGACCACATTCGGTTTCGGTCTGTCCGCCGTTCGATCTGGATCTCGATGCCGGAAGACCACTATGAGCCAGAAGAGAGGGCTTCCAAGCCGGATCAAAGCGATGACGATGTGGACTTATCCGACTTGCCGACTCACCATCGACTCTTGATGGACCTCCACTACCCCAGTGGGTATTCCCATTCCAAGCTATGTCGTATGTCCGGACTGGCACCGTCTGCCCTTCGGGTCCGGCTTTTTCGGTCGAGGGGGATGCTCCTGGAAGACGTGAAAAAGCGTGACGGGGAGGAAGTTGTGTCGCCCAAGAGAGCTCTCGGCTAGAGCTTGGAGGCCATCGTCTGGTGAGGGGGAGACAGTTGAATCTTCCCATCCGCGAAGGAGAGAAGGTCTTCGAGGGGTGTTTGGCTGATGTGTGAAGCGGCCATGACACCGGTCATCATCGCTCCCAAGACTCCATGAGCTGCGGTGGACTGTCCACAGTGATAGAGGTTGGTGATTTCGGTTTTGATGGGCAGGGCCCAGAGCCCGATTTGTTGTCTCGATTTGGCTGTGGCATAGAGATTTCCGCGTGATGCGTTGAGATAGGAAACATTGGTGAGGGGGGTGCCCAATTCGCAGACAACAAGATGGTCGCGCAGATCTGGAACGACGACTTCGATCGTCTGAAGCATTCGCTCGGTCAAATTCGATTTGAACGCGTCGTATGCAGTCGGACGCTCTCCGGTCTCGCTCTTTTTCCAGCGTTCAAAAGGCGCGTAGGACACGAAGATAAACGCCTCCATGGTGTGGAGCCCGTCCTTCATTTTACTGGGGTCTTTCTTGGTGGTGACGGTCAGAAAGGCTCCAGGAAACCGCCCGTCGCCCTCGATGGCATCCTGCTCGGCGAAGCGGTATGTCGCATCAACGCGGGGGTCATTGAGAATCCAGTAATTCCCAGAGTCCAGCCCGAGCGCATCAACATCGATGTCGGTGGCAAT
>JAZALG010000082.1:0-11092 GCA_036229545.1 Planctomycetota bacterium
CGTTGGAGAGCGTGGTGGGCAGCAGAAAAACACAATCTCAAGGAAAGACTTCATGGTGACGGAGAGTGACGTCGTAGGAAAAATGCTGGAGGGGACGGTTAGTTGTGAGACGGCGGAAGAACTGCAGGAAAAAATCCGAAACAGTCCGCCACCTTTCCGAGTGAAATTCGGAATGGACCCATCTTCGGCAGATTTGCATCTCGGGCACGCTGTGCCGTTTCGCTATTTGCGCCGGTTGCAAAATATGGGGCACCTCATTGTTTTGATCATTGGTGATGCCACGGCAATGGTGGGCGATCCCACGGGAAGAGACAAAACGAGGCCTCAACTTTCCAAAGAAACTGTGGATGCAAATGCGGAGACCTACCTGGACCAGATGGGACTCATTCTCGATATGGACCGCGTGGAGGTTGTACGGAACAGCAAGTGGTTTGACGAACTGACTTTCATGGATTCGCTGTATCTGTGCGGGGGTGCCACCGTGGCGCAGATGCTGGAGCGGGACAGTTTCCACCAGAGATACAAAGATGGAACCCCGATTGGTCTCCATGAGTTTTTGTATCCCATGATGCAGGCTCGGGATTCAGTTGAGGTTAGGGCAGACATCGAAGTCGGAGGGACAGACCAGACTTTTAATTTGCTCGCCGGACGAGATGCCATGCGAAACGCGGGGTTGTCTCCGCAGATTTGCATCACTCTGCCTATCTTGGTGGGTATTGATGGTTCGATGAAAATGTCAAAGAGCCTCGGCAACGCGGTGGCATTTACCGACGATCCCCCAGAGGTTTACGGCAAGGTCATGAGTCTGCCGGACGCCTGCATGGAGGAGTGGTTTTCCATCGCGAGTTCGCTGTCGAGCGAAGAACAAAAAGATCTGTTAGCGGGTTCGCCGAGGGAGGCAAAAGCCCGCCTCGCGAAGGATGTTGTGGCCCAGATCCATGGCCTTGACGCCGCCTCTGTCGCGGAGGCTGAGTTCGACAGGGTCTTCAAAGAGAAGGGGCTTCCCGATGAAATCGAGTCGTCAGTTCTTCCGGTGGAATTGGTCAAAGATGGGGGAGCTTGGATTGCGCATGTCTTAAAGGCACTGGGTCTTGTCGAGAGCACGTCGGAAGCGAAGCGCTTCGTCAATTCCGGTGGGGTTCGTGTTGATGGCGAAAAGATTGAGGACGAACAGGCGCGTTTGCTAAGTGGTGGCGAATATGTCGTGCAACTGGGGAAACGTAGTTTTCACCGTGTTCAGATCCCCTCGTGAAGCCGTGCGGGTGGTTTTGTCTGATGTGGGTTGGCATGTCGGTATCCGCACATTCCTTGCAGGAGCCGCTGGCCCCTACCGGGGTTGTCGATGAGTTGACCTCCTCGGCTTACTATCTTGAGCGGGGAGTCGAGAAGCGTCGTGCTTTCCCAGGGGATGACATTCCTGAGATTGTCTTTCTGCTCGAAAGGCACCTGCGCGATGGCTCTGTTCCAGGGTTTTATGATGGGCAGTTCCAGGCGACGATAAAGCACGCGCCAGAATTGGTGCGGATTGCTCACGACGGGGATATGCACCATGTTCTGCGGGTGATGGCCGTCATGGCATTGCAGGAATCGCTCGATGCGGCAGCGCTTGAGGAAACGCTTCGTTCACTGTTGATCTCGGCAGAAGATGAATTTGGTGTTGAATACCGTGTGTTTCTGGAGCGGTTTACTCCTTCGAACGATCCAGAGTGGATACGAAGACAATTGGTAGCCGATCTTTCGCGTCACGCGAGATTCTCTCTGGCAAAGGCGGGGCGCACGGCTCCGATTCGAGAAAAGATCGTTCGTATGGAGTACTACGTCAGACCTCGTATGAGCCGCCTTCTTGACCCAGACTTGAGTTCAGAACAGTGGGCCGATGTTGATTATGGGCGCGGGCTGATCTTTGAAATTGCTTACCACTACCAACAATTTGACGATTATGAACGAGCGAGGGAGTGGTTTGAGATGTTGACGGAAAATCTGGAGGGGAAGCGGGAAACGAGGTGGGCACACTACAATCTCGCGTGTATTTCATCCTTACAGGATGCGCCGGTTGAGGCGATCCAACACCTTGAAAAGGCCTACGACGTTGGCTTTCTGGATGTCGCTTGGATGGATGAAGACGGGGACCTGGAAAGTTTACGGGGAGGGCCTGCGTACGAGGCATTGCGGACTCGAATGTTGGGGGCTGAGAGCGAAGAAAATCCTTCCCAATGATCGCGGTTTGAAAAAATGGGGCGATGCCACGGAATGCGAATATGGTATCTCACGCCTGTTTTGAAGGTGATTAGTGGCTGTTACATGGGACTTTCGTGGAAAGTTTGTGGAAAACTCGTGGTTTACTTGACGAATGGCCGTCTACAAGTCAGGATTCTACGTCCTTGGCGGCAAAGTTTTCTTTGCGCCAGATGAATCATCGGAGTCGGTGACTGTTGTGGGGCTCGAGCCGTTTTCCCCTCCCCAACCGCCATCTCCAGTCTTACGACACTACCGACCACGAGATGTTGGTCCTGTCCTTTTGGGCAGGACCAACTTTTTTTTGTAGCGAGGTGATATGACGCTATCGCTTCAATCTGAGTGAGTTGTGTCGGATACTGAGTAAACGATGTCCCATGAAAAACAAGATTCGTCAGATGGAGGGCTGTTTAGTTACACGCAGATACTCCACCTTCTGAAAATCGAGTTTTCGCGAGCACAGAGGTATCAGTACCAACTCTCGTGCATTCTCGTTGAGATTGACCGTGTGGGGAGTCTGGGCGATCTCCATGGCCCGGCAGTGCGCGATCAAGTCGAGCGGGCTGTTGCTGACCTCCTTGGTAAACATTCTCGTAATTGTGATTTCGTGGGGCGTCTTGGGGACCGATATATCGTTGTCCTGCCCCACACTGATGCAAAAGGAGCCCATCTTCTCGCGCAGCGGCTTCATGCTCGAGTCGGACAGTTGGATATTCGCGTGGAGGAAAGGCCCCTGCGCGTCTCGACAAGTGTCGCTGTGGCGACGCAGGATGGTGATGAATCCATCTTTTTCGATACGGTCCTGAAGCGTGCAGAGAGTGCCCTCACCGAGATTATCGCAAAGGGCGGAGATGCCGTCGTCCTCGCTTCTTAACCCTCGCAATCAGGGCATGAGGATCGCCTTTTTTGAGACGGCAGCGAGCCGTGGTGTGCCTTGGGTGTTGGGCGGATAGAGGAGTAGCAGGCAAACTTGCAGGGGCTCATTTCCTGCCATGCGAATAAGTGCGTCGGGAACGTCAAATACGACTTCGCCGGTAGCCCGAAAAGTCCCCGAGGAGGTCGGATTGGTTCGGCTTACCGCGAGGACATCGTCGTCCGCGACGGCAACTGTGAGGCCGTCAATCTCAAGGTGCTGATTTGGTGGTGTTTTTTTGCTGATGAGCAGCTGGTAGGCCCATCCTTCGGGGCCCTTTAAGAGGATCTGATGGTTTGGCAGAAGTTCGATGGAAGGCTCTGTTGACGGAGGTGGATGGGTCGGCTGCTCTGTGGTGGAGCGTTGGTCTCCAGGAACAAGGCCGGCTTCGGCGAGTCCTTGGTCAATGGCCTCGGCCATGAGCCTGTACCCAGAGAGATTGGGGTGCTGATCGTTGAACATGAGGGTGGCATAGCCAAAGTTTTCGAAGTGTCTTCGGAAGAGGGCTGCGTGATCAATGAGAGGCGTATCTGTCGATGTGGCAGCATCTTGCGTGGCTTGATTGATGGTCGTGAAGTGCCCCCCTTCGACGACGTAGGTCATCAAGACTGGTGTGGCGTTCCACTCGCGGCATATTGCCACGATGTCTTTCAGCCAGGCTGTGGTGTGGCGGAGTAAGTCTGTTTCGGATCGTTCGGGTGAGGCTGTGCCTGCCTCGTTGACGCGGTGTGGTCCGTCTCCTCGATCGACAAGAATCTCTCCCTGCGCATCAGTGTGGACGGAAAATGGTTTGGCCGTGGTGACCCCAGCAGCCAAGACGCGAAACAATCGGACGAGTTTTAACTGACTTAAAAAACGACTGACTCCCTCATCGTCTCCCTGCGTATTCCATGTGTCGTTGATCCCGACCAAGATGAGAACAACATCGGGTCGAATCGCTTTGAGGTCTTCGGGAAGGTTTTGCGCAACCATGGCAGAACTTTGCCCCGGTACTCCTCGATTCACAACATGTGGAGGTGACGCATATCGGGCGCCCAACATGCCCTTGAGTACCGCTGGATATGCATAGATTTGAGGGAGATGGAGGCCGTAGGTGTGGGAATCGCCCACACAAAGCACGGTGATGGCATCCGAGGAGTCTGGACCGACCTCATTGCGCGCCAAGAGCCCCTGGATGAGGGGGCTGGCTGTTTGCATTGCGATTTCAAGAAGAGAGAGGAGAAGGACACAGCCAAGGAGCCGCCGCAACCACCGTCTGTGCTTCATGGCTGGGACTCGTCCTCAGGTACCTTGAGATAGGCGCCAACATCAGATGGGGTGGGGGTTCCTCCCAAATAGCCGGTTTCCCGTCGTATCTCATCGAGTCCGATATCGAAGGTGTCGACTCCAAGGTTGTGATAGGTCGCGAGAGTTTCCTTTTGCATGTCCCGCGAAGCATTGAACATTGCGAGGGCGCGTTGTATGCGGTCATCACCTTCTGTACCAGGCCAGAGGTTGTCCTTCTCATGTGGGTCGACCGTGAGATCAAAGATTTCGATGGTTTCAGTTCCATCGATGGCATTTCCAGACAAGTCTTGCTCTCGCTCAGGACTCCAAGGGATGTGTGTTTTGCGAATGATTTTGAGCCCCTGATGCACAGCAGATTCATGAAGGACGTAAAAGCCGTTTGGAACCCGCGGAATAAATGTGAGGGCCGAGATGTCCGGCCGGTCAATATGGGCTGTGTCCTGCTCGACGAGGGAGCGCAAACTCACCCCGTACATTCTGGAGTCGGGCGGAATGGCAGCGTAGTCCATCAAGGTGGGGAGGATGTCACAAACGGAAACTTCCTCGTCGATGACGAGGCCGCCCGGGAGGAATCCAGGTCCCCAGAGAATGAGGGGGACGCGTAGAACTTCGTCATACAAAGTCGAACGATGGCCAAAACGGCCACGCTCAAAAAACTCTTCGCCGTGGTCTGACGTGATTGCGATCAGGGTCGTGTCCTCTCGCCCTTGTGACCTGATCTCCTCAAGTAAAAGCCCGAGTTGCTGATCCAGGAAGTTCAACTCGGCATCGTAGAGACCCTCGAAATGCGCGCGGTCCTCTGAGGGCATTCCGGGCCAGTAGATATCGGGACGTCCGGTTGGGTTGGTGCCGTCAACGGGACCTCGATAATTGGTGTCCGTGAACCGTTTCGTGTTGGCGGGAGGAGCTATGAAGTCATAGTGGGGGTCAAAGAGATGGAGAAAGAGAAGGTTTCGCGGCCGCGAACTTCTCCGGAGTTGTTGTTTCGCCTGGCGAAAGACCTTGTGGCTTGTCAATTCCCGGTGGGAGAGAGCCTCGCGAGCACCAGACTGGTCTTGTCTTCGATCGAGCGGCAAATCGAAAATGGTGGGCGCCGATAAGCGCTCGTAGAAGTCAAAACCACGGTCAAAGCCATACTGGCCGTGAACATAGGGTGCCGTGAAGAATCCGGCGGTCGTGAATCCGGCATCGCTTAAAACTTCGCCCATCGTGGGGCGACTCGGGTCGAGGCGTTGAAAGTCAATCACAACCTCATGGACTGCCGGTGGCTGCCCCGTGAAAAGTGACATGTGCGCAGGGAGCGTCCATGGGGCGGTGGTTCGGGCCTGGGTGAAGAGAACCCCATCACGGCTCAGTTGGTCGAGGTTGGGTGTTGTGCCGCGCGAGGCGTCATACGGCGTGAGATGGTCGGGACGTGTTGTATCCATGGAAATGACAATGATTGTCATTTCGCTGGGTGACGGTGCGCATGCCACAAGGCATATCAGGCCTAGAACAAAGCCGGGAAATGCGAGGTCCCTCATGAACTTGACCCCGGGGATTCTCGAAAAGGGAATCGACAACCTTATTTGGGTACCCATCCGTGGAAGGGAACCGTTTTTTGCGGCAGGTCAGGATGGTCTGCTTTTAACACGAGAGTTCCACGAAAGAAGCGCTGGTCAATCGCTGCGTTGGCAGTGACATCCACTTCGTAGTGGACCCCTTTTTCGATCGCACGGATTTCCACCGCGAAGAATTCCGACTTTTCAGTGAAAAGGTCATAACTCTGAAGCAAATAGGGCGTATCCGGATCTCGGTTTTGAATGGTCAGAGTGCGGGTTGTCTTGGTTCCCGGTTTGAGCTGATCAAAGGAGATGATCTTGGGCATTTGTGGGTTGCCCGAATTAAAGGTGACGTCAGGTTCGACAATGCCGGAGACAAAAAACTCACCGTATTTGATCCGGTCATGCTCAATGTTGATGCGAACCTTTGCTGAGATGGTGCCGACAGGCCTTGCACCGTCGAGAATGACCCGGATCTTCTGGGACGTCTCGGATTGTTCTTCAACCTCAAAAGAAAGGAAGTCAGGAAGGGGCATGGAGGGGATGGCTGTTTCAAACCCGCTGATTTTCCAGGGACCGATGTCTTGCGACTCGACAAGGATTTGTTTTTCTGTGCGTTCACGTTTTCCGACGCTGCTAAACGAAATTACTGTCGGGCTGACCACAATGGCTCGACTCACTCGAGCTTTAACTGGGATCTTGAGGGGAGAGACCAGTGGGTCGATGTGAACGAGCTCGACATGTTTTTCAACGATGCCCTGCTGCCCTGCTGTATTAAAATGCACATCGACAGTAAGAGCTTCTCCAGGGGCCAGGATGATGAGTGCCGAGCCTGGTCGGGGATTGTTGGGGATATTTGCACCATCCGGCCCGAGCAGGGTCGCGACAGTGCATCCGCAGGAAGTTGCGACCCGTTGGACAGGCCAATCCTCGTCGCCGTCGTTAATGAAACGAATCGTGTCCTGGAGTTCTTCCCCGTCAAAGACGTCGCCAAAATCAATAACGTCTGGTTTAGCGGTGATTTTTCCTGGAAAGGGTGCGGCGGCATCCGCCGGAGGATGGGGGTGCTGTGAGGCCACGAGAGGGGACCAACACGCCAATACGGCTGCAATGAGACAAAGGGAGTTGTTTTTCACGTCGATTAGTACCAATCCGGGTAAAGGTGAAGGACCCCACGGTTCGATACGGAATATCGTAACAACGTGGTGGACAGGATGTCGTTCTACCCTGAATTGAAGGGTATTTTCGCCGGACTGGGCACCAACTAACTACAATGAGGGGTCAACCTCTGGACGATGTTGTCCCTCTCCCCAATACCCCCGCCGGATGTGTTTCTATGAATAATCCATCGATGTTGGCTGCAACGGCCCTGATCGGGCTCGCACTTGTTGTCGGAGTGTTTGCATATCTTTCGACAGCGCCTGCAGATGGAATCGACGCACCAGTTGTAGCGAAACCGAATTTAACGCAGCGGGTGGAGTTCAAAGATCTCTCTCCCTGGGAGCAGAGGAAAAAGGCAAATCTGGAAGACGCGCAGCGTTACCTCCACCAGGTGAAGCAGGAGGGTAAGGAGGTCGAAGGCGGGTTGATTCGAATCCGAGACACGGACGGGACCCCGCTCTATGTGTACCCCGAACTGGTCGAAGGAGTTGGAGCGAACGGAGAACCTCTCTATATGCTGGCGAAGGTAAAGCGTAAGGCGGCGGTTCCACTCGTGGAGCGCAAGGCTGTCCCTGAGAAGTTTGCCCCCACGGTGAAAAGCGTTGGCAAGTCGCTGAGCTTTACGAAGTCCAATTCCGAAGACAACGGAAGTGAAGGTGGCGGGCAGGGCTTGAACCAGAAGGACGAAAACTAGCGTTCAGTTTTTGCAAGGTCGATTTCGCGTCGCAGCATTTTTACCGCTGGATGCCCTGGAGCATGATCTTCGGCCTCGGCCCAGCTCGATTCGACGTTTGCCCAAGTTTGTTCGTTGTGAAGGCCCACGGCGAGGGGGATTCGATTGCGAATCCTCGCGAGGAGCAATGCCAGGACAGGATCTGTTCCGCGGGCGATGATGCCTTGAGGTGAGCGCGCGTCTGCGAGAGCGCTCTCGATGAGTGGCTCAGCGTCTTGGTATCTCCCTTCAAGCCGGTAAGCCTCTGCAAGGAGGAGTGCTAAGTAAATCTGCTGATCAAAGGGATTGAGAGAGGCTTGATGGCGGGCCAAACTGCCGATCGCCCCTTCGAGGATCGGGATGGCGCCCCGCGAGTTTTTTTCTACGCGAAGAATATGTTGCCCCAACTGGAGGAGTGCATATGGCTCCTGCTTGCTGCCCCTTGCAGCCATGTCGACTGCACGTCGAAGGTGGATGCCGATGGATGCCGGGTCTTCGGTCGCATTTGCTAAGCCGATATGGACTCGGGGGGATTGAGGCGCCGTGTCCAGAGCATCGAGCCAGAGACTCTCGTCTGTCGCGAAAACCGTGGTGCGATTGACAGTGAGAGGAATGGTGAAGAGTGCGAGGAGAAGCACGGCGAGAGTCGCGTAGCGCGGAACTCTCTGTGCGATGATAAGTCCGAACAGTGCCCCTAATGGGAGGAGAGTCGGAAAGGCGTAGCGGTCGGCGACGAGACTCCTCAGGGTGACGAGGAGACTGCTCGTGGGAAGATAGGCCAGGAAGGCCCAAGTCAGGAGAAAAGCCCAAGGGGGAACTTTTTTTCTGACCATGACGTAGGTGAGTGCCATGATCGAAGCGAAGCACATTAATGTGGAAGGTTTGAGCCATGGCGAGAGCCCTCTTGCCCACTCAGCCTGTGGGTATTCGATGGAGAGGGATACTGGAAGGAAGAAATGCTGAACGGCTTGCCCCATGCCAAAAAAGGCCCACCCCACTTGGGTAAGAATCGTTCCGCCGTGAGGCGTGGTCTGAATGGGGCTTGCGCCGTGCAGTGCCCACTGGCGAAGTCCGAGAGAGAGGATTGCTCCCGCGATTAACGCGATGAGCATTTTTCTGTTTTTGAGTCCCAGAAATCGGCTGTGTGCTGCAAAAATCAGAGGGGTGGCCAAGGCAGACTCTTTCCCGAGACAGGCAAGAAGAACCAGAATCCCTGCGGCGATGGAACGCCAATGGGTCGGGCGTGGATTGGCTGGTGAAGGGATGGCGAGGCCCAGTGCCGCGAGTCCAAAAAAGAGGGCGTATTGGTCGCCCCTGCTGCTGATCCAGCCGACAACTTCAACGCCTAGTGGATGTATTGCCAGGGCCATGGCTCCTGCAAGCGGGGGGACATGACCGCCGGGAAGTCGAAGGCGGGTGAGGACCTCAAAGGCGAGGAGGACGGTGAGAAGATGGAGGAGTATGGAGTGCAAATGGAATCCGAAGGGCTCTCTGCCCCAACGGGAGACGTCGAAGGCGTGGCTCAGAGCCCGTAGAGGTCGATACACGTCACGGTCAGCGTCGATGGTCTGCGTTCCTGGACGGAGGAAGGCTTCTTCGACCGTCAGCGTGTCGAGCGCATCGTTGCTGACCACAAATCGGTGGTCGTCATAGACAAACGTGCTTCGAAGCCCGACGCCGTGTGCTGCAAGTGCAAGAATGACGAGAAAGAAATGAAACCGAGTCATGGAAACCGGCCGTAGTTGTAGAGCAGGGTGGGGAATGCCTCGCAGGGAGACCAGCAGTTGGGGCATTGTCTGTTCTCGACGGACTCGAGCGTCTGGGGCGTGCTCTTAAACTCTGAAATTCTGCGAAGGGCATAGCCCACTTTGGATAGATCGCCGATCGGCGCGTCAAAAATGGAACAGGGATACACGGTGAGGTCAGCGGCAAGGAACACGCTTGCCTTCATTGCCGCACAGGGTCCGCCTACATCACCTGTGCGGAGATATTGGCGTGCAATCTTCCAGTATTTTCGTTCGATCCAGCCAAGCAAGGTCGGGCGAGAGAAGCCAGCAAGATGATCAATGAGTGCCAGGGCGGTCTCTTTTTCCGGGAGACTGTCTTGCTGGTTTCTGTAGTAGTGATCAGATTGGTGGCCGAGGTTCAGATGTATCTCGCGGGGGTCTACCCCTGGAGGGAGGATGGCTGCTGGGGGTTCACCTTTTGTCACGGATGAAGAATGAGACGACAGGGTAAACCCGGCGACCGCGTGGAACCCTGTGCGTTGAATCGCGGTCAGGCGTCGTAGGGTTTCGCGCGCACGTGCGGCCGCTCCCTGTTGCCGGCGGATGTTGTCGTGTGTTTCGTCGTCTCCGTCAAGGCTGACAGAGACGTAGATATGGGGAATTGGGCTGTCGAGGAGGGGCTCGATGGCAGCGAGGGTGGCTTCTGGGTTTTGTCCAGCTGTCGGGAAATCGAGGAGACAGAGATCTGGGAGTAGACGGGCGACGTGATCGAGGATCTGAGGAGCATCTTGTCGTTCAACAAAATCACCCCCACTGAGGTTAAGCCAGGTGAGGTGTTGATTCGCTTTGAGGACCTTTCGAATCGTTGTGAGGTCAGGGCCGGAGTGAGGCTGAGTTGCCCAGAGATGGCAGGTGCGACATCGGAGCGAGCATTCTTCCGTCAGAATCCATGTGAGCTTGAATGGGTCGAGGGGACTCTTCCTGGCTCGACGGACGGCGTTTGCGAGAGCGAGATGCCGACGGAATGACTCTGCGTGAAAACGCAGAGATTTTGAAAGCCGCATTCCCAGTCCATCAAAAGGTTGGTGTGAGACTTTTGTCATGGGGGGCATGCGCTGTGTTTTTTGGGGAGGGACTTTCGAATTCATGAGAATCGTGGACTGACGCCGGGAACCGAGCATTCTGAACAGGACGCGCAGGGCTCTGGGTAATCGCCCCGCGCGTGCTGCTTTCGTAAAGCAACCCAGGGATCTGATCGATACTGTTGGTCGAGGCGCCCGGCTTCAATGTGCCCTAGGGATAGTTTTCCGCGCGCATCAGCGCAGCAGGCGGTCAGGGTCCCGTCGCTGAGGACGACGATGACACCACGTGACGGCTCACGGCAGGGATCTTGGCGTTGTCCTTTTATGAGTCGTGGGATGAATTGAACCCGATCGCAGAGCGGCGTGAGGTGTTCGCGAAATTCCTCGATTTGGTGTTCGTTTTCCGAGTCCACAACCATGGAAACATCGATCGC
>JAZALG010000083.1:0-11224 GCA_036229545.1 Planctomycetota bacterium
GCCTCCAACCCATTCGTGAGCCCCTGTCACCTCACGGAATCGTTCCGGGGTGTAAAGGACCACCGTGACACGGCGACTGCGCTGAACATCAAGCAGGTTGCACACCTCTGCGCGAGCCCCGGCCAGCACACTCCCTAACGCGTTGCCCCACAGAGGTCCCCCGGTTTTCACAGGGTGCTTGATCACAAAGAGATCGTTGATGTCAACGAGGTAGTCCTTCTCGACAGCATGTTGACGGGAAGTCCGAGCATGTGAGTCGGCCGCACGACTTGCCCATTCCGAATCTTCATGGCCCATCGCCACCGCGTAGGCCTCGAGGGATTCCTCGAGGCGGTCTGCGAGGTTCAACGTGTCACCCAAGAGAATCCACGCATTTGTTTTTTCAGGGTGCTCTTCGAGCACGGGCCGGAGAATCTGCTCCGCCTCTTCCAAACGATACTGACTCAAAAGGACCGAACCGATGTGGATGGCATACCCCGGCTCGCTCGGGTCAAGGGCTGCAGCCTCTCGAAGATCGAGAAGGGCGAGACCGCGGTAGCCATCGTCCGACTTTTCCATGCCCCGGCGGTAGTAGGCATAGGCAAGATTTCGTTGCAGGACTTCGTCGGAGGGCGCGAGGGCCTGCGCCTTTTCGAGCAGAGTCACAGCCTCCTGCGGATGACCCTCTGCCAGGGCCGTTTTTGCCTTCTCATTGAGAAGCACAACGTCGTCCTGCCCTAAAGAGAGGACCATCGCAGCGGCGAAGAGAAATGAAACAAGGCGAAACGAACTTCTCATAGGGAACCCGTCTCCCGAGCACGGGCGACCCCGTCCACAAAACGTTCGTATCGATAGGGAATACCTGCCTCTTCGTGAAGCTTCATCAATTCACCGTGATATTTTTCGTAGGCCGCTGCCATCTCCTGCGCCCAGGATTCATCACAAAAGTACAGGCGACACCCCAAAGGACGTCCCTCACGCAGAGAACACATCCCTCCCACATACCACGGACAGGATCCAGAGGATGATTCGGGGACCACACCTCCTGCCTTTTCAATCGCGTAGGACAGCTCAAGCCCTGATGACCACAACTCATGGTCGGTCTTCGGGAAATCGCAACATCGACCAGAAAGATTGCACGTGGGACGAACTTCGTCCGTCCGTTTTTCAACACTCGCGTAAAGATCAGCGAGCCGAGAACGCCACGCTCCCCCCTCTGGGATTGTTCTGATCTGTGTCTGGTTCACTGTCGACGCTGACGCTTTCTGCGAAGACGATCGAGACGCCGTCGGGCTCTTTCGCTCTCTTCCTCTTCGGGAGAAGGCTCGGACGAAGTGAGATCCGCACGACCCTCCATGTGCGCCTCGATGTCTGACGCAAGTTCTGCCGGATCCTGATAACGGTGTTCTCGGTCCTTCGCCATCATCTTCTCGATGAAGTAGTGCATGTACTGACTCAGCCCCCCCCCCTTCGTCCTTTCCGCCGAGAGTCTTTCAAGGACGGCCGCCCTGACGAGATCCTCGTCATCTCCAGTAAAGGGCAATTCGCCTATCACCAATTGATAGAGGGTGGCGCCGAGAGAATAGATGTCACTCCGCACATCGAGGTCACCCTCCCCACGGGCTTGTTCGGGAGAAAGATAGGCTGCCGTTCCTCTGGTCGTCTCATCCGCTTCATCCTCCCCTCCCCCCTCCGCTGCGAAACCGAGGTCGATGAGGACAGCATGATCATCCTCCAGAAGCATGATGTTCCCCGGCTTGATGTCCCGGTGAACGACGCCATGCTCTCGGAGATACTCCAGAGCGCGGGAGACCTGAAGAATGACAGACAAAGCCAAATCTTCCTCGAGTGCGCCCTCTTCCCCAATGTGCTCCTGGAGAGTTCCCCCCTCTAAAAGTTGGGAAAAGGACACGTACCACCCGTCAAGACGTCCTGACTTAAATCCACGCAACACGTTGGGATGATCAAGTCGTTGCAACAACTTTGCTTCAGCGAGAAATGCTCTGACTTCTGAAGGATTCTCCGCAAAATCAGGTTTGAGGACCTTGGCTGCCCAGGGTTGGCTCCCCCGCCGGTTCACCCGAAACACGTGGGCCGTCCCACCCTCACCCAATTTTCCAGCGTAGGAGAGCCCCTTCGGCAGTTGAGGGGCCTCTTCACCGTCTGTCTGGAGGAAAAGAGTCATCTGCTCCTCATCCACCAAGCCCTCTTCGATAGCTAGGCTTGCAGGGCCCATCTCGTCATCATCGGCCTCTTGCGCCCTCTCAATGAGGTCCCTCACCACATCTTCGGGGAGAACCCCTCGTCGCACGAGGCGGGCTAAAACCCTGGTTTCAGACTCCATTTTGGATGGCATTTGGATGTGATCCTACCCCTCTGCACTCCCTGTGACCACGATCTCAAAACTCGGTCTGGGAGATGCTCAAGGTCGGCTCCGCAGTCCGCCGAAGAAGAACCCTAGTGCGATTCTCCTCCCATCAAAGCCACCCATGAACAACCAAGGCGAAAACATCGTTTTGAAGTACTGCGAACTGCTCGATGAGTTCATTCGGATTCGATGCATTGATGAAGAGGAGGCTCATCATCCCAGCCAGGACACAGAAACCCTCTCACGGCAGTCTTATCACGAATTCGTCGTGAGCAACTGTGTCATTGCTTACACCGACCATGTCCTGCCACTGTTCGCCAAACATAATCGGGTCTACCAGAAAGAGGCTCTGGTGGAGTTGCTCTATCAAATCTGCATCGATGTCAATCCACATCTAGAGATCCACTCGGTCACCCTCCCTTCAGGGATCCAGCGGCAGAGCGGCTTCGAGCAGCCTGAAGAACACCCCGAACTCGACCTCGAAACGCAACGCGTTTTAAGAGAGCAATTCCAAGATCGAGCACAAGAGATCGACAAAGCCCTCTCCCAACGACTCATCGGTCAACCCCAAGCCGTGAACGTTGTCTCCCAGGCAATCAGAAAAGCCGCCGTGGGCCTGAAAAATCCGAATCACCCCATCGGGGTTTTTCTCATGGTCGGTCCAACGGGAACAGGAAAGACAGAACTCGCCAAGGTTCTCACTCGGCATCTCTATGGCAGTCTCGAATCCATGATTCGGATCGACTGCAGCGAATACGCGCTTCCCCATGAGTACGCCAAACTTATCGGCGCGCCTCCAGGATATATTGGCCACAGTGACGGAGGACACCTCACAGAATCCGTGAAAACAACCCCCCACTGCGTCGTCCTTTTCGACGAAATAGAAAAGGCCCACGAGAAGGTGCACCACCTCCTGCTTCAAATCATGGACGAGGGCCGCCTCACCGACAGCAAGGGCGATACGGTCTCCTTCCAGAACGCCGTCGTTCTCCTCACCAGCAATCTGGGGATCAAAGACCTCGAACGACAGATGAACCGAGTCGGCTTCCAAGGCGACAACAGCGAACTCTCCACGTCATCCATGGCCGGGACCGTCAACGGCGCCGTCCGTTCCGCCTTCCGCCCGGAGTTCATTAACCGTCTCGATGAAATCATCTGCTTCAACAACCTGACCGAAGAAGACTGCCTCGAAATCGCATCTCTTCAGCTCGATGAAATGGCCTCTTATCTAAGCAAGACGGATGTTGACCTCCGGTTTAACAAACCA
Organism: Planctomycetota bacterium; assembly: GCA_036229545.1. Lineage (GTDB taxonomy): Bacteria > Planctomycetota > B15-G4 > B15-G4 > B15-G4 > JAZALG01. Next base: position 3,615 of record JAZALG010000083.1, read on the forward strand.
CTTCTCCGCCATCTCGCCCATGAGGGGTGGTCACAGGAATACGGTGCTCGTGAACTGCGGCGTTGCATCCGGGATTCCGTCGAAAACCCCCTGACGGAACGCCTCATGCGGGGCGATTTTGTCCCCGGAGATCGAGTCACTGTCACCGTACGTGGCAACTCCACCGTCACGATGACCAAAGATCAGGGTCGAAAATCGAAGAAGGCAAAGAAGAAGGCTGGGGCGCCACGGCAGGATCAGAAAGCGATCTAACCTTGTTTCTCTACTCCGACAGGAGTTGGGACTCTTCGCCGACCCGCAAAGTCCCACCCTGTTCGATCCGCCCCCAGATGCCTGCACGCCCCCCTTCCAAGGCATCCATCAGCCCGTCCGCGGCTTGATCCATCACAAAGCAGGGTTTCGTTTCTCCCTGAATCGCAATATGGCAGGTCCCGAGAGCGACGGTCTTGCCGATCCACTGGCTGCCGCCCCCTCCGGACAAAAGGACGTTCGCCCGTCTCCCCGAAGGATCTACCGATCGGCCCAACTCCTCTTCAGCGCCGTGCCACTCTTCCTCGAACAGCAGGGTAATCTGCCGGGTTGACCCTGCGGTGTGATCTCCCTCTACCCCGTGTCCGACCTTCAACACCAGGTGATCTCGCTCCTCAACAGGGGCGCCCGCCGTAGGGCGTACCCATAGCCGCAGGACTCGATGCTCTAGATCAGCCACTCCTCTTCTCCGTACCGTTTCAACATGATGCCAGCGCCTGAAGGCAAGATCACCCATGGATCCAGCCCAGATCCAACTCAAGCCCCCCGCGCTGGAGTATGCTCCCTGTCATGACGCGCTACGAAGCAACTCGTGTTTCCGGTCTTACCCAGTCAGATATCCGGCTCATGTCACGACGCTGCATGGACGTGGGAGGTGTCAATCTCGGGCAGGGGATCTGTGACCAACCCACACCGCAAGCCATCAAAGAAGCCGCAAAATCCGCCATCGACGACGACCGCTCGATCTACAGCAAATACGAGGGGATTGACCCACTACGTCACGCGATTGCCCATAAAATGGACACCTACAATCACGTCCCCTGTGACCCCGACACTGAGCTTCTCGTTTCCGCCGGATCCACCGGAGCCTTTGTCGCAGCGGTGTTCTCTTTCATTGAGCCCGGAGATGAGGTGGTTCTCTTCTCTCCCTTCTACGGCTACCACTACAACGTCCTGCGCATGGCACAACCCGACATCAAAAGCGTGACTCTTCGCGGAGAAGAATGGAGTTTCACCGACGAAGATCTAGACGCCGCATTCTCATCCAAGACCAAAGCCATCATCATCAACACGCCCTGCAACCCCTGCGGCAAAGTCTTCACCCGGGAAGAACTCAATCGCATCGCAAAGCGGTGCCTCGAACATGATGTTCTCGTCATCACCGATGAGATCTACGAATACATCCTGTACGACGGCCGAGAACATATCTCCATGGCGAGCCTCCCTCAGATGCAAGACAGGACCATCACCATCTCGGGTTTCTCCAAGACCTACAACATGACTGGCTGGAGGCTCGGCTACGCCGTGGCGCCCGAACCCCTCACATCCAAGATGGGTGTCGTCGCAGATCTCCTCTACATCTGCGCGCCAACGCCCCTCCAGCATGGAGTACTGGCAGCATTCGACCTTCCCCCGTCTTACTACACGGAGATGTCGGCCGACTACGCGCGTAAACGAGAGATCTCCATGGCGGCCTGCAATGGTGTTGGCCTGCGCAGCCTCCCCCCTCAGGGCAGTTACTACCTCATGGTCGACGTCAGGGAAGCGGGGTTCTCGAGCGACGTCGAAGCCGCCGATGCACTCCTTGATCAATGCGGCGTGGCCATGGTCCCGGGGAGTTCTTTCTATATCAACCCGGAGGACGGCATGTATCAGCTGCGGCTCTGCTTCGCCAAAAAAGACGAAGACCTCCAACGCGCCTGTAAAAATCTTGGGTCCCTTCGTCGGGAAGATTGAAGTGTCTCTCCAGAGAGGTGTCGTATGACGACCGTCTGTGTACTCCTCGCAACGGGTTTCGAAAAAATCGAAGGGGTGGATGCGGCGAACCACCTCCGAAAAGCCCTCCTCATTTCTCACTGAGCCAGTTCTGTGCCTCGCTCGATTCTGTTCATTTCTGTCCTTTCGGCCGCCCTTTCCTGCACTCCAGCCGACCCTGTAGACGATCCCTCTGCAAAGCAGACAGCCCCCTCCCAAAGCCATCTCAACCAGAGATTCGTCGCCATGCTCGACGAGATCGGGGTCACCTTCGCCACCCTCGACCACTATTTGGGCACCGTGTATGACCGGCTCCCTGAGGGAAATGCGGTTTTGAACCAGATGATCAGTGAGATCGTCGTGAAGCAACACGCCCAACGCCTTGGCCTCGTTGTGGATGACAAAGCCGTCGAGGCCGCCATGGCGGAAGCGGAAGCCGAGGTTCGCCGACAAAGCGAGGGAAAGGAAAGCCTCTCCGACAAACTCTCGGCAGACGTAGAACAAGAAGAATTGCGTTCCGGATTCCATCTCATGCTCCTTCTTGAAAAGGTCGTGCGAGTTGAACAATCGTTCGCTCCGAAAACGGAGGTGGGCGCTGATGTCATGGGAGCCTGGCTTGAAGAAGAAGTCGAAAAAATCACGCCCGTCGCCCACCCCCTCACCGAGCCCATCGCTTATGCCGTGCTGGACACAGACATTACCCGGCAATCCATGGGCCGCCGACTTCGTGCCGTCCTGCCCCGTGAAACCGTGGTCGGAGTGACCAACGAGGTTCTCGGCATCGCTCTGGTAAGCAAGGAAGCCGCACGCCGGGGAATCACCATTACAACGGAAGCCGCGACTGAAGAAGTTCTAGAACGTGAAGTGCGGGTCAGAGCACACCCCGCGACACAGGGGTATACCTACGGCCAAGTCGTCGAACTCGCGACCCACCGAACTTTGGAAGAAGTCCTCCAATCAAAAAAATTCGCAACAGAAGTTCTCCTCAGGCTTATCACAGAACAAGAGTGGGACGAATCCAGAGCGGAAGAGTTCTACACCGAGAACCGAGGCTTGTTTCAAGGGACGTCAGAAGAACTCGACTACGCTACGCACCGACTTGCAGTCTGGAAGGAGATCCGGCAGCGCACCTACCAGGACCTTCACCAGAAGGTTAGGATCGTCCGACGGCAGTGATCGCGGGGCATCTCACTCCCTGATTCCGCAGGAGAATGGCGATGTACATCGGCAAGGTTGTGGGCACGGTGGTTTCCACCATCAAAGATCCCAAGGTGACGGGTCTGAAGTTGCAAATCGTTGCCGAGGTCGATGAACACAACCAATCCCGTGAGAAATATGTTGTTGCTGCAGATGCCATCGGCGCAGGACATGGAGATCTCGTTCTGTTTGCCCAGGGGAGTTCCGCCCGACAGACGACACTCACCGACGGCCGCCCCATCGACGCGGCCATCTTTGCCATCATCGACTCGTGGGACGTCAATGATCGTGTGGTGTATCAGAAGGAGGGGCTTGAATCGCTGGGTTTGGAACCCAGCGAGGTCTAAAGAACCATGTTTCTCGGCCGTGTGATCGGACGCATCGTGGCAACACACCGCTCGGAGAGCCTGGGGGGAGAACGATTCCTTCTGGTCCGGCCCCTCGATGAAAAGGGGTCGTCTGCCGGTGACACACTCGTAGCCTGCGACACCGTCGACAGTGGCCCAGGGGACATGGTCCATGTCTGCGATGGGCGAGAAGCCGCAATGGCCTTGCACGAGCCCTTCGCACCCGTGGACGCCACAGTTGTTGGCCATGTCGAGGAATTCGAGACCACCCCCTCCAACGAGGGAAGCGCGGAATGAAGCTCGGTCGAGTGATCGGCACGGTGGTCGCCCCCATCCATCACGACGCCTACGACAACCGCCGACTCCTCGCCGTCCGCCCCACCCAACCCAACGGACACGACGCCGACGACCGTCTGTTTGTCGCTGTGGATCGGGCACAGGCAGGAGTAGGTGACCGTGTCCTCCTCATGGCAGAAGGATCTTCCGTCCGAGATCTCTGCGGAGGCGGGGATCTTCCCATTCGTGTGGCGGTCGTTGGCGTGGTAGACGAGATTGAAATGGAGGGGGTCAGCATCTACGGACCAGGATCCAGACCAAACCATGGGCAGCAACCCGACGAAAAACAGTAGGATGCATCCAGTTCCCTTCTGGCGGAGTCCGTGATCCGTGGAGTTTCATCCACACGACGACCCGACACCCGACCTCGACCGGGTCATCCCGGCAGAGACCTGCCCGCCTGAGCCTGCCGTGGATCCCTCTCGCGAAGGAGAGCCCATCGAGCCCGCGCCTTGGAGCCCACCTCCTCCTGGCCCAGTCAAACATGGAATCCTGACAGAGGCCGCCTCTGACGACAAAGCGGGACTCGCACAGCAGATCTGCGATGTGATGCGCATTATGTACGAGCAGGAGATGATCGTCGCCAATGACGGCAATGTGAGTTGCCGCCTGCCCAACGGGAACATCCTCATTACGGCCTCAGGCGTCCTCAAGGGATACATGACCCCTGACCAGATCATCGAATGCGACGCCTCTGGCACCGCTCTGGACGGCCGGCGAGTCACTAGTGAAATCTTCATGCATGTCGCCGCCTATCAAGAGCGTCCAGACATCCGGGCCGTCGTACATGGCCACCCCATCTACGCGGTGGCCTTCTCTTTGGCCGGCATCTCCCTGGCAGAATGCACCATCCCCGAGATCATCCTCACTATGGGAACGATCCCCACGGCTCCGTACACCACCCCCACCACGGAATACCTCGCTGATGATCTCCGCCCCTACTTCTCCAAGGGGGATGCCGTCATCATGGAGCGCCACGGCGTGGTCACCTTAGGTATCGATCTCTTTGACGCTCAGAAGAAGATGGAGATGGTTGAACACACAGCCAAGATCACCCACGCGGCACGACTCTTGGGTGAGATTCGGCCCATTGCCCCTCCCGGTGTCAAAGAACTCCTCGAGGCCCGAAAAAAACTCGGAATCTACACCAAGAACAACCTCTGTGATGGTTGTGGGGCACGGGAAGTCTGCGCCTCGCCCATTTATCCCGACTAGGCGCGGTGTGGAAATCGCCCCGAGTGCAAAGACCAGTCAATCTTAAGGGCTGACCGGAAACGACAAGACCGTCGTGCCGTTCAACGCGGCGTTCGAAGTATGGGTCCGCACATACTCGAATGTCGCCTGTCCACCGGGTTCCACCGTCACCCGGAAGTAGCCCCGCTTTGTTGTCCCCGTCACATCCGTCGCGTATTCCGGGACGCCATCCTCGTCGTAATCCATGGTTTCGCGATACCAGTCTTGCTGCGCCCAGCCCGGACTCAAAGCGCCGCCCTGGCCTCCAACAACATAGGTCACTCCTTCCCCTTCGCCATTCGGACCAGGCTTCTCGCCATAGACCACCACGTGATCGTGGAATGTGAAGAAGACCTGCGCGTCATGCGCTTTCAAAATTTCATGGACGAGCGCCTGCTCTCCTAAGAAGGGGGACGTAATCTCACCACTGATCGTGGACTTCAACTGCCCCCGGCCATACCAGTAACAGTCGTTAGGCCCGGTCAGTCCCCCCAGAAGGTGCTCAGCAAAAACAAACTTGAACGGAGCGGTGGACTGTTCAAGCGTCCGATTCAGCCAGAGCAACTGCCTCGTTCCCAAGGTCCATTCGTCCGGACTCATGGGATAGTCGGAGTTGTAGCGCAGGATGTCCAAGACCACCACCTGCACATCACCGGACCGGAACGAGTAGTAATTGCCCTGAGGGCTTGAGTTTGGAAGGAAGTGCTCCACCCGAGGCAGGTAGCGCTGTCGAGCATTCCGGCTCAACAAAGCGGTCGTGTCATAGTGATTGCAACTCCCGTTCACATCGCCAAATCCCACCTCACCATCATGATTGCCCAACACCCAAAACATTGGCTTGGACCGAGCCATTAATCCAAGGACATCCGGGCTGAACGTTTTTCGGTACCGCAAATCCGCCTCGGCCTGATTGGCCACCGTCCCTTCCCCGGCAAACTCTCCGTCGACCAGATGTCCCTTGCAACCCACGGCACAGCTGGTCATCGCAAAGTCACCGCCCAGGACAATGAAGTCCAAAGAATCATCCAGCGCCATGTTTCGTACCGTCCCTGTGACATTGTCAAAGCCGATCGAACCTCCCAGAGTCTGTGCCTGGGTCCACTGAGCGTAGGCGTGGGTATCGGCGATGACCCCAAAAGTGACTTTTTTGCCAGGGCTCTTAAGAGTCCTAAAAGTGCCTGGCGGCCGAGGAATGAATTCAGTCTGAGCAATCCTCTTCCACCAGAGGGTGTAGGTGAACTCTCTGTTGGGCGGCAGCCCGTCCAGGGTGAACACCAACTTTTCGTCACCGGCAGAGGTCAGGGTGGGCGTCGTGAGATTCGGCCCGGTTAAAAAACCGTAGGTCACGTAACACTGCAGAGGCTGGGAGGGATACACGCTGAGCGTCACTCCCGTCTCTCTGGGAAATGTCAGCAACTCCTCAAGGTGAAAGGGGGACGGACCCGCCCCATCACCCTTTCTGCCATCTTGCCCCGACAGGAGCATTCCCATGGAAAGGAGGATCCCTCCCGTCAAAGTGATGATGCCGAGGCGCCACTGCATACCAAAAGGGTACGGGCGATTGTGTAAACCGTGAAGTGGCTACCACACGGTGGTGTCTGGATCTGTTAGCCGCCGGGATTTCACTCTTTCGGACTCCTCCTCAAAACCTTCTCTCCCCATAAGCCCGTAGGTTGCCCGTTTTCCAGCTTCAACACCGGGTTGGTCGAAAGCGTTAACTCCGTAATGAAGGCCACCGTATGTCGTCGCCATTTCCATCCACATCAGCCACTCACCCACTGCGGCTGCATCAACCCTTGGAAAAGTCATGACGCAAGAAGGACGGCCAGCGTCAACCACGGCAAGATGCGTCGCCTGACACTCCGCATCGAGCAGTTGTCCGAAGGTCTTTCCACCCAGATAGTCGAGCGCATCAAGACCCTCTGGAGGTGAAGGAATTTCAACATCATGGCTGTGCTCGACGACCCTCAGAAATGTGAAGACCTTATCCATGGGGCCTTGGGTGAACAGTTGCACCTGACTGTGCTGGTCCGTTGCTCCGAGAGCACGATGGGGTGTTGGCCCAACACCTCGGCCCTCCGCATCGAGTTTTCCCAGGCTTTCCGCCACGAGTTGAATGTTCCAATCCGCAAGCAAACGCAGCCGATGGCTATAGGGAAAGAGAACCTGGATCGGCATCTTGTGTTGTTGGTCGAGGAGGTAGTGACAGGCGGCATACACCGCCGCGGGATTGGAGGAGAAGTCCTCACGAAGGCAAGACTCCCTTCCGAGTGCCGCACCAGCGAGAAGATCCGCAAGATCCCAGTTCATGCAGGCGCCTGGGAGCAAGCCTACAGGTGAAAGGACACTGAACCGTCCGCCGACGTTGGAGGGGATGGTGAAGGTGGGAAGTTTATGGGCGTCGGCAAAGGGGCGAAGATGCCCTTCTGTCGCGTCGGTGATGACGGCCACATGCTCGTCCCATCGATCGCCGACGGATGTTTTGAGCGCTTC
>JAZALG010000084.1:0-16675 GCA_036229545.1 Planctomycetota bacterium
GTGCCCCTCGACGTATCCCTCATGCCTTCCGAGCAGTCCATTTCTCAGCACCTGGACATGGAACTCCAGGGGTCGGCTTTTGCAGGGAATGACCCGTCCCTCACGATCAATCGGTCGAGGTCGCAGTTCACCGGATCGGACTTCATGCCCCTCATCGCTGTTGCGGCGGTGTTTGGTATTGGCGTCGCAGCTGAAATGCCGATGGAGGGCGAGGTTGCAGAGCCGGAGATCTCACCCGAGGAAATTGCACGCGCCGACATTGCAGGTCTCAGGGCAAGCCTGACGGTCTACAAGATTTCGGAGAGAAGTTATCCGGACGCCCTCCACGACCTCCTGCGCTCACTTCCGGATTATCCGAACGGATGTTATCCCCACGCTGAACTTCCATCTGACCCATGGGGAGGCGATTACCTCTATCGGATTGACGGCCGGAAGGCTGTGGTCTGGAGCGCCGGTCCCAACGGAATCGACGAAGACGGCGAAGGAGATGATGTCACGCGGTCTCGCTGACTGAAAGAAGGCTAGCTGACCACGGTTCGATCGAGCCCTGGCCGGAAAACCAGGGCCACGAGGCAATGACTAACCAAAATACAGTGCGGTGGAAAACGCGCTGTCAGGCGCAGTTCGCCCGGGTTGTTCATCGGATTTTGGCAACGACCTATCACCTTGGTGGTGACAGCGTTTATGCCGTGCAACGGGCGGCAGGAACAAAAGAGGGTCGCTGCATCTACGCCTGCTGGCACGGGGACATTTGGAATCTCATCGAGTTTCTCCGAGGACATGGAACTGGCGCGATCGTGAGCCAGCACTCGGATGGTGAAATTATTGCTCGAGTGCTCAAGTCCTATGCATTCACGTTGGCGCGAGGATCGAGTACTCGGGGGGGAGCAAGAGCCCTTCTTGATTTCACGCGCATGGCGAGTGAGATGAAGGGGGACCTTGTGATTACCGTTGACGGGCCAAGAGGCCCGGCACGAGAGGTCAAAGACGGCATTCTCTATGCGGCAAGCAGGAGCGGTCTCCCCATTGTTCCGATGGGCTATTGGACGAGTAGATTCTGGAAGATGAATTCCTGGGACTCCATGGCGATTGGAAAACCGTTTGCCGAGGTGAAGATGGCGCTTGGCGATGAAATCGCTATTCCTGCCGAACTTTCTATAGAGGAGTTGCGACAGGAATACCGGCAGACGGTCACGGAAGGGCTGGTTCAGGCTGCAGAACGGGCTGAAATGCTAGGGAGAGAGCCGGAGGCGACTGCATCTTGATACAATGGCGCGTCGGATCAGGTCCGGAGAAAGTGGATCGAGGGACAAGATCCATGGAGATTCGATGGTGACGTCACAGGCGACTGGCACACACGTCTTGCAGGGTAAAAACCTCATTTCTATGAGGGATTTTACCCGGGATGACCTCTTGGCTTTCCTTGAGGAAGCGGAGGCTTTCGAGGATTTCTCAGAGACGGTTCTGCTTGGGAAGGTGCTGGGGTCTTTATTCTTCGAGCCGTCAACTCGGACAAACCTGTCTTTCTCTGCGGCCATGCAACGCCTGGGGGGATCTGTTCTCGGCTTTGCCGACGCCCAGGTTTCCAGTACAGCGAAGGGTGAGTCGCTTTCCGACACGATTAGAGTCGTGGAAAACTACTGCGACATCATCCTCCTTCGTCATCCTCAGGAGGGAGCGGCGCGTTTGGCCGCAGAGAGCACTTCTCTCCCGGTGATTAATGCGGGAGACGGAACGAACCAGCACCCCACGCAAACCCTGCTCGATCTCTACACCATCCGCAAAACACGGGGTCGCCTCGACAATCTCAAAATCGCCTTTGTCGGAGATCTGAAATACAGCCGAACGGTTCACTCTCTCATTGAGATGCTGGCTCATTTTGAGAGCGAGTTGTTTTTGATCTCTCCTCCGACCTTGCAGATTCCTTCGGAGTTTCTGGAGGACCTTGATGTCCGTGGAACGACCTACAGGGAGGACGAAGACTTTTTCTCAATCACACAAGACGTGGACATCCTCTACACCACACGGATACAGCAGGAACGTTTTCCCGATCCTGTTGAATACGAGAAGGTGAAGAATGCCTACCGCATTGACCGAGCTGCCGTCGAAAAGATCGGCGACGGAATCACGATCATGCACCCCCTCCCCAGACGAAATGAGATTGCAACCGACCTTGATGATTATCCGGGCTCAGCGTATTTCGAGCAGGTCGCGAATGGAGTCACGGTTCGCAAAGCCGTGTTGTGTTCCATGCTGGGAGTGAACCGTGAGTGAGGCAGAAAAAGAACTCACTTTAGAGGCAGATCTCCCTGAGGACGAAGGGGGTATCACGACAGAAGCAATGGAGATGAAGGTCACGGCCCTCAAGGAGGGCACCGTGATCGATCACCTTGCCGTGGGGACAGCTTTGAAGGTGCTCGACATCCTTGGCATCTCCTTTGAGGGGTCCGTGACAATTGGGCTTAACCTTGACAGCAAGAAGATGGGCCAGAAGGACATCATCAAGATCAATCGTCGTGAGGTTTCACCCGAAGAAGTCGCTCGGATTGCACTGGTTTCGCCGCGAGCGAGTTTTTCGATCATTCGCGACTTCAGAGTGGTCGAGAAGTTCAATCCCGAGTTGCCGGAGACGATTGACCGACTCATTCGCTGCCCCAACCCCTCGTGCATTACGAGCGACGAACGTGTGGACACACGGTTTCGAGTGCTCCGGCCTGACCCTTTAAGAGTTCGGTGCCACTACTGTGAACGGTCCCTGCGGAAAGAGGAGATTGAACTTCTATGAGTGCGACAGATGTCCTAGTGATCGATGGGTATGACTTAAGGGCGGAGAATGACCGACTGGCGTTTCCCGACCACGAAATCTGTGGCCGCTCACTCAATCGTGGCACGGCGAAGCTTTCCCCGGAGGGGACGCCTCACGGAGAGAGTGATGACGTGAAATCCGACCACGTTCGAGAGATCTTTCCCAACACCATCGCCCCAGACAGTCCCGTGGTGGACATGTCCTATCCCACCGCAGGGATGTTCGTCGACAGTCCCGCAGGGGTGTACATGGATCTTTACCAGGGCGTCGCCCAAAAACTTTTCGACGAGCGCCATGCTGCCTTTGAGGATGCCGTCTGTTCTTTGGCAGAAAATCACCTAGCCTTCCGGCGAGAGATTAATACCGACGACTACCTGACCTTCAGTACCCCCGTCAAAGGCGTGCACACGGCAGGTGATCTTGCAGGCCTGGCAAATCAATTGGCTGCTGAGCGCTTCCCGGGGTTGGGAGCATTCCGGACGTTTTTTAGCAATAGCGGTGCTGAGGCGGGAGAGGCTGCGATCAAAATGGGGCAGATTCACGCCTATCGGAAGTTTATCGCAGCCCACGGGCTCGACACACTCGCGCGGCTCATGGAGCAACTTGGGATTTCACGGATTGAAGGACTGGATCAGCCCGGAGATAAAGAGCCTTTGTACTCCGACTACCCTTTCGTCACGGTCGCCTGCGAGGGAGCATTCCACGGACGCACGCTCGGCGTCTTGAACATGACCCGCTCGAAGAAGGTGCAGCGCTTGGGGTTTGCGACCTCCCCGTGGTTCCGCCATATCCCCTTCAACGGGTCAGCGAGCGATCTCACCGAGATGATCGACACTCGCCCGATCCAAGAGATCCTGGATGCTGAGGGTGGAGTCCCCGCCGTGCTTGCTCAGGGGTCTGTTCCTGTCGATCTTGCTTCGATGATATGCCTTGAGTGCTATCAGGGCGAAGGGGGCTACCGGATCGCAGACCAAGGGTGGCTTAAAGATCTTGCCGGCGCGGCCCGAGACCTGGACATGCTCTTTGGCGTCGATGAGGTGCAATCTTTTGGGCGGACGGGCCGGGTTTGGGCTGTAGAACATTTCGATGTCGAGCCCGACATCGTGTGGATGTCCAAGGGGGCAGTCGTTGGTATGACTGTGGCTCGGGCGGATTTAGCAGAGAACTGCACCCCGGGATGGCACAGCAACACCTTTGGCGGAGGCAAGCTCTTTGACGTCAACATGGCTTACGTCACCCTCAATACCCTGGTGAACGGGAAAGAGCCTCTCTTTGAGGGGAGAAGTTATTTAGAGAACTCTGTTATCAAGGCGGAATACCTTCGGGTGCGGCTAGAGGATTTGTCCGCACGCCACCCAGACACCCTGACGGAGTTTTCCGGGATGGGGGGCATGTGGGGCCTGACCGTGCGCCACCGCAGCGAGATCGTAGAAGCTGGCTGGAAGATGGGACTGAAGCTGTTGGGCTGCGGTCCTCCTGGAGAACTTGCCAGGATCCGGATCATTCTTCTTGTGGACGTCCTGACCCGCGAAATCGATGAGATGGTGGATGCCCTGGACCGCGTCTTCACGGTCGTTGAGCAAAACAAGAACGGCTGACCAAAACTCTGGCTAGCCTTCACTCTCCGACGTGGCTTCCGCACTCTCGGGCGGAACTGCGGCCACCTGCCCGTTGATGACAAAATTCTCAAACACCATGGTTTGTGTTTGGTTCATCCCAGGTCCAGCTCCCCCTGAGATCTCAAGGGTGTAGCCCGTGACGAGATAAAAACCAGCAAGATTCTCGACATTAAAGGCTGTGGTCTGGCTGACCTTGCCCATGAACCCGGCATCCTGCTGGGAGACCTTTTTGTCCATGACGAGAAGGTCTTCTTCGCCGACCTCTTTCCAGGAAAAGGAATCCGAGACGTCGATGGTCATGCCCATTTGCTCAATCGACACCTGAATCTTCTGGGGAATGCCGTCTGCATCGAGAAGAACGACTTGCTCCGGGAGAGAGCCCGACTCCGGGCCGGCGAAGGCGGGAGTGCAGCGGAGCTGAATCATCCCCTCGTCGGTAACGCCCTCGAAGGCAATGGTGTGCGTTTCGAGAAGGCGGCTTCCCATCTGGTTTAGTTGGAGGGCCACCATTTCATAACCAGCACCCTGCATGGCCGGCCCTAATTGTTCGATCGGAATGGGCAGTGGGGTGTCGGCGGCGGCCTCCGAAGCGGTGAAAGAAACAGAAGGGCCGGTTTTCGCATCCCAGGCGCAGGAAACCCTTCCGATGTTTCCGAGCGTCGGAATGTCCATGGCGAAATCGAAAGAGAAACTCCGGAGCCCATCTTGTGTTGGCCGGTAGAGGTAAGACTCCCCCTCTTCAAGGAGCGTCTTGGCCCGCTCATCCGTTTTGGCCGCGGGCGCTGGGGCGGGTTGAGGTTCTGGAGTTTCTGCCTCCTGGGGGGTGAGCACCAAGGCGGCTGTTAGGAGGAGGGAAAGGGCCATTTGGTTTCTCCGGCACAGGGAAATCGTGTGATTTATTGCCACCCAGCGAGATGGGTGAAAGGCTTCGTGGCTTTGCAAGAAGGGGCAAGAGCATACTCGACAAGCCACATGGGAGTCAGGTGAAGATGAAGACCCGTCGACTCGGATCTTTTCCCATGTAGAATGCCACCCCCATCCACAACGAGGCTTTCAGCAACTCATGTGCGGTTTTATTGGCATTCACGCCCCCAAGGGCGCAGACGTTTTTCCTCAGATCTATGCCGGGCTGCTTTCCATTCAGCATCGAGGACAGGATGCTGCCGGGGCTCTGACCTATGACGGGCGATTTCACTCGCACAAAGCCCAAGGGCTTGTGCGCGAAGTGTTCTCGCCCGACGAAGCCAAGCGACTGAAGGGCAATCTTGGGATTGCCCACGTGCGGTACCCCACGGTGGGCGTTGGTTCGGTGGAAGACGCACAGCCCTTTGCCATCAACTATCCCTTTGGGATTGGGATGGCCCACAACGGGAACCTCACCAACTTTCAAGAGATACGAGAAGAGATGTCTTCTGAGTCTCACTGGCATGTCAACACATCCTGTGACCTGGAAGGGATTCTCAACGTCTTTGCCGCGGAACTGGCTGCGCGAGAGATCAAGCGCCTTTCTCCCGACGATGTGTTCGCTGCGATCGAGGGAGTCTTCAAACGAGTCACGGGAGCCTATTCAGGTGTCGGGATCGTGGCGGGGGGAGGGCTCTACGCCTTCCGGGACCCCTTTGGGATCAAACCGATCATTGGTGGAGAGCGTGTCGATGACGCGGGGAACAAAAGTTGGTGTGTTGCCTCTGAGAGCGTCTTGATGGACGTACTGGACTTCCACAAGACCTTTGATATCGCTGCGGGGGAGGCCATCTTCATTGACGAAGATGGCGAGATACATCGGCGAGTCTTAGTTCAGGAAACCCACACTCCCTGCCTCTTCGAGTGGGTCTATTTCGCCCGGCCGGACTCATTTCTTGATCGGGTCAGCGTCTACAAGGCAAGGATGCGTCTTGGCGAAATGATGGCTCCCATTTGGAACGACACGGGATGGAAGGCGGACGTCATCATTCCCGTCCCTGAGTCGTCCACGACATCAGCGATGGCGATGGCGCGGACGTTGGGAATGACCTACCGAGAGGGCTTGGTCAAAAATCGATATATCGGTCGCACCTTCATCATGAAATCGGACAAGGCTCGCCAAGACTCTATTCGTCACAAGTTGAATCCGATTCAGTTGGAGTTTGAGGGCAAGGACGTCCTGCTGGTGGATGATTCCATTGTGCGGGGCAATACGAGCCGGAAGATCGTCGAAATGGCGCGGGGAGCCGGAGCTCGGAAGGTTTACTTCGCATCCGTCTCTCCTCCTCTCCGGCACCCCTGTGTTTATGGCATCGACATGTCGACGAAAAATGAGTTCATCGCGAAAGATCGCAACCCAGAGGAGATCGCCGAAGAGATTGGAGCGGACGGCGTGGTCTATCAGACCCTCGATAATCTTATCGGGGCTGTCCACGAGGGGAACTCGGATCTCACAAGCAGTTGCAACGCGTGTTTCAGCGGGCATTACCCCACGGGGGACGTCACCGTGGAGCGTCTCGAAGCGATAGAAGCTGAGCGCCTTGCAAAAACAGTGACTCTGGAAGGGTAATTCTCAACTCGCGACACTTTTCTGGAGTTGAATTTCCTCTGAAACAGGGGATTAAAGGCGCATTTCAAAGGAGAGGGAAAACAATCATCCCCATGTCCTTGCCTCTCTGAGGAACGGACCTAGAATTTCGCCCTACGATGGATCATATGCCATAGGGTGAGGGGTAACCTGCTGCCGGAAACGGCCCAAGGAGAGCGACCATGAAGAGCACGATGGTGACACTTCTAAAATTCAACTGCGATGACGAAAGCTGTCTCTTCGAATGCTGGGTGAACCGAAATAACAACATGTTGACCCACTACAACCCGGACATGTCTGCCTTGCTGGACTGGAAGTGCCCTGAGTGCAAGGAGGGCAGTTTGCGGTATGCGCCGTCTAATGCGCGGTTTGAATTTGAATTACGCAAGGAGCCGAAAGAAGAGACCCTTGAGACGACCGAGAACGAGTCGGTAGACGAAGCGGCGGTCAGCGGTGACCAGGAAGCAGCTGGCTAGACGGCACCAGACTCCAGTGGTTCATCTGACGGCGGAGGCGGTGGCAATACGGTTTCCTTCACCTGACGCGAAAACCGAATGCACACTGAAAGGTCGGGGAGGATCTGGAAGATGTCGGTTTCCTCTCCGGTTGGTCCGGCCACTCGCCTGTGCGCTGTAGGGCGAAGGGAATAACGGATATGCCGGCCATCACGTCGGCTCCGAATCACACCGGCGCCTCGGAGAATTCCGAGATGGTGGCTGACCTTGGGCTGATCGACAGCGAGCCGCTCAACGAGATCGGTAACGCAATGTTCTCCCTCGGTGAGAAATTCCAAGATCTGAATCCGGGTAACATCACTCAGGGCCTTGAGGGCCCGGGAGTATTGCATTCCAGTACTACCGTCCATGATGTCTCTTCCGTCAGTTGAGCCGCAGGACTAAAGAATGCTCTCGGGTGTCAGCCCAGGGAGCGTTCCTGTGCCCTGTTATAAGGGCTAGACCGTGGGTCATGGCAAGGAAACCAACCAGATGAGTGAGAAGCCGTTGATTTGAGGTTTCCAATGGAGGTGCGCGTGAAGGAGAAGGGGGTTGAAATATTGCGTCAACGGCGGGAAAGAGGCGGCAATGTCCGCTTTCACCCTTGCGAACCGCTATTATTGCAGGGCTCCTAGGCCCATTAGGCTTTTCTTCGATGAAACAAGAGCCGTCAGGCGAAGGACCAATCGTTGTTGTTGGGGCCGGCATGGCTGGCCTGGGGGCGGCCCTCACCCTGCTCAGGGGTGGCAGAGAAGTGGTCGTGCTGGAGCGGCAAGATTATGTTGGCGGTCTTGCCCGAACGATCGCCTTTGACGAGCACATTTTTGACGTCGGTCCTCATTACTTTTTTTTGGATGTGAATGACGAGGTCAACGCCCTGGCTCGATCTTGCATGACGGATGACGAGTGGCGTTCGATTGACTTCAAGGTCGGCGCCTTCATCGGCAAGCACCATGTCCCCTGGCCTCCCTCGCTGAGCGCGGTATTCAAACTACCCTTGACCGGAATTTTTCAACATCTGCGAGCCTCTGTTCGTGCGGCACTTCCCCAGACCTATGTTGCTCAGGAGTTTCTCGAATCCGTATATGGGCGGGTGATGTATGAACTGTTTTTAGGCCCATATTTGAAAAAGAAAATCCCAACGGAGGGTGGGCCGAGCCAATTGCACCGAGACTGGTACAACCAAGCGGCGCGGACATCCCGAAACCAACTGGATGTTGCTCGCGACAAGGGGCTTCAGATGGAGCCCGAACTCGTGCGGGAATACATGGAGCGCCACCCAGAAGTGGCCCAGCGGCTTGCCGAGGAACGAGCTCGAGAGGAGCGCGAAGGGAAAAGAGGGCATCACCAGGGGCTCTTGACACGCACGCTCGGGATTTTCATCGGACTGGCGAAGACGGCTATGGAAAAAAACTATAAGCCCGTTCTCTACCCGCCGGGGGGAGTCGGTGTCATTACCCAGAGGATGGCGGAGGCTTTCACCAAAGAAGGTGGCACGCTCCACCTCAAGGCAGCGAACGTAGATCTTGAGCGAGACGGTGATCGCGTCACCCGCGTGACATGGGATGGAGGCTCGGTAGAGAATCCGCAGGAGGTTGTCTGGACGGGATCCATCCACCGGCTATGCACTCTCTTGGAGATTCCCCGAGAAGAGTTGCCTTTCATAACGATCCTTCTCGGCATGATGAAAATGAGAAAGCCCTTCCCCCGAGGGGAGGACCTGTACACCTACGTGGCCTACCCAGACATTGTCTTCAACCGAATCTATTATCCCAACCGGTCTATCGCAGGGCTCTGCCCTCCAGGAAAGGACAGCCTTTGCGTGGAAGTTACGCCGACCGAACAGCGGGAGCAGACGCTGCCTGACAACGTGGAGGAAGAGATCTATTCCGGGCTGGAGAAGTTGAACATCTGCCGCCGTGAAGATATCGAGGAGATTCAGTTTGTCTGGGTGCCAGAGGGATATCCGGTTTACCCCCTCGATTACCGCGAAAAGTTAACTCGGATTTGGGAGGAGATCGACACGCTGTCCAACCTCCGGTCGATCGGGCGTTCCGGCCAGTTCTGGTACAACAACATGGCGCGATCGATGGGGGTGGGGATCGAAACAGCCCAAGACGTCCTTGGGGCCGAGGAGGGAGGGTGACAGAGAAGGAGCGGAACCTTCTCATGGTGAGTGCTGACCGGTGGGTTGTTGCCGGGGATAAGGGCCCTTTCTACTACATGCTTGAGGCCTTCCATCAGCATTGGGATCGGATCGATGTGATCGGAACTCGACCCGAAAAGATGGACCAGAAAACCGTCTTCGATAACGTTCACCTACACCATCCCACGTCAGGAAAGATCGCCCAGGCAGGGTTTATTGCACGAACAGGAAAGGCCCTCTGCCAGGAGAGGTCCTATGCCGTCATTACGAGCCATGATTACAGCCCTCCCTATAACGGCCTTGGTGCCTGGCGGATTAGCCGGGGGTCAGGCGTGCCCTACGTTGCAGAAATTCATCACGTGCCAGGATTCCCCAAAGCCGCGACGCTGCGGGAGCGTTTGGACAAAGTTGTCATGCGTTGCTACGCCAAATGGGCAGCGGGGCGAGCCGCTGGTTTTCGAGTGGTCAATAGCACGGAACTACCCCCGCTCCTGAAAGCCTGGGGTGTTCCCGAGGAGAGGATTCACGTCCTTCCGTCGCTTTATTTAGATCTCGAAACCTTTTTCCCCCGCTCAAAAGGGAAAAAAGATGCGCCGACATCGGACCTTCTCATGGTGGGGCGGTTAGTCCCCAACAAGGGGGTCTTACAGACACTGGAAGCCCTTCACCGCCTCATCACCCGGGGAATGACCGGGACGACCCTGACCCTCGTTGGCCGAGGGCCTCTTGAAGAAACTGTTGATCAGTTCGTCGCATCTCGCAGCCTTCAAGATCACGTGACGAGGATCCCGTGGGTTGAAAATTCAGCGGATTTAGCGGCGGTCTATCGCCAGTCGCGGATTCTGGTTTGCGCGTCGACGAGCGAAGGGGGCCCCCGGATTGTCGGGGAGGCAATGGCATGCGGGACGCCGGTTATTTCGACGCGGGTGGGCATTGCTCCAGAGATGATCTCCCATCAGGAAAACGGGCTGCTCTATGACGGGACGGTAGAACACCTGACCCTCCTGCTGCAGCGGTTTCTTACAGACGCGAAGCAGGAGATGGCGCTTCGCTCGAATCTCCCGGGAGACCTCTCTTCCTATGGGAAGGAAAAGGTCATTGCGCGACTCGCCGAAGGGCTCATGGCGATCTCAAAGAACTCCCATCACCGCTAAAGGGCACTCAGGGGGAGGAGCCGTCCTTGCTGAGACAGCCGAAACGCGTGCCGTCCACATCGAGGCAGACCTGCCCATCCTCTATGAGGAGGGAGAGTTCGCGCACCTCCTCAAATCCATCACGGACAGCGGCATCACTGATGAGTGAAATCACAAATCGCTCTACATTCCGTTCAACATGCCGGGCGCCGAGGCGCGGGTCGTAACTGTAGAGGGCCACGAGGTCCACGACTTCGTCGGTGAAGGAAAGGGTCTTCCCCCAACTACTCCAGCGAGCTTCCTCAGTTTGAATCATCTTGGATGCGATTCGCTTGATGTCCTCTTCATCGAGGACGCGGAAGGCAATCAACTCATCGATGCGGTTCACGAATTCCGGGGGAAGGACGCGAAGGAGGTGCTCCCGAACAGCATCGAGGACGGGGCGATCCGGCTCGTCCCCCGCCCCAAAGCCGACCTTGGGATCTCCCCCCGTGGCATAAAGTTCCCGGCCAATGTTGCTGGTCATGATGACGACCGCGTCGGAGAAGGAAACGACTCTCCCCTTGCTGTCGGTGAGGCGGCCATCGTCCATGACCTGAAGGAAAAGGTTGAGAACCTGGGGGTGGGCCTTCTCGATTTCATCGAGGAGCACCACCGCATGGCCGAGGCGTGATACCGGCCCGGTCAGGGCTCCCTCTTCGCCATAGCCCACATACCCAGGAGGAGCGCCAATAATCCGGGCAACCGAATGAGGTTCCATGTATTCGGACATGTCGAGTCGAACAAGACGACTCTCATCGTCATAGAGGGCGTCCGCTAGGCCACGAGCCATTTCTGTTTTTCCCACTCCAGAAGGCCCGATGCAGAGAAACACGCCGTCGGGGCGGTTGGGCTTTCTATCGAGTTTGAGTTTGGAGAGACGAACACGCCGCGATAAGACCTCGGCTGCGGGCTCTTGTCCCAGGACTCGCTCGCAAATTTTCCGTTCAATCGAGGCGAGCCGGTTCCGATCCCATTCGGCGACCTCCGCTTCTGTTTCCGCCATGGATCGCCGCACGTGGTCTTCTGTGACCGGGTCCTCCATGCGGGAGCGAGCGAGGGCGCAGGCTTCGTCCAGAGCTCTGATGGCTGCGGCTGGGGCGGCGAAATCGGCATTGTTTTCAGTCCCGACGGTCGCGGCGATGGCCACAGCGCTGTCATCGATGGTGACGTGGAAGTGCTTTTGGAGTCGCTCACGGATTTGGGCAAGAACGGCTTTGACGACAGGGGGGTCAAGGAGAGGAAGGGTCTTAACGGTGATTTCGTTGCCGAAGAATGGATCCTGGCTGATCGTTTTTTGCCACGCGTCTTCATCAACGGTCAGGAGTGCGCGCACCTGGCCCTTCTTGATGTGGAACTTCACGGTGTCGATGACATCGGACATCAGGGGAGCCCCCTGCTTGGCGATGAGCATATGAAGGTCGTCGATAACCAAAACCCCGCGGGCATCGGAAACGATGTGGGTAAAAAGCTGGTCGAGGATGTTGTGGATGTCCTGCCCTTGGTGTCCCTGGGCGACGAGGTCGAGGAGTTTCAGTTGATAAAAATGGAACCCAGCCATGGCAGGTATCGTGCCGTCTGCGGCGGCTCTGGCGAGTCCCCGGACAAATGCGGTTTTTCCGCTTCCTGACCGGCCGACCACGACAACGGCGGGTTGCTGGTAGCGCAAAAGAATACGACCCACCTGATCCAGAAGTTCATCTCGTCCCAGGAGGGGCAGGTCATGGGTGGAATCAGAAAGCAGGTCTCGAATCAGAGGAAGTTGGAGAGGGGGCGCGGCGCGGGTTTCAAGGTGAACACTGTCGGTTGGGCAGACCTCAGTTTGAGGTTCAAGAGCCTGGCCACCTCCCAGGCTTTCCGAGGTGGGGGCGGAACGTGGCGGGGAACTGTGTTGGGACAGGGTGGGATCGGCATAGGTCTTCTCTAAGACCACCGTATCGGCAGGTTTGACCTCTTGGCTCTGACCTCGAGCATAGGCCAGAGCCTGTTCAATAATCGGGCGTTTCCCTCCGAGGTCTTTGCCCTCTTGCATGATGTCCGCCATCACTTCGCCGGGGTCTTCAGCCTTCTGGAGGGCTTCCAGGGCGGCGACAAGATCGGGGTGAAGGAGAACTTCATCATGTTCACCCCCCTGCCGGTAGTCCTCTCTGTGATCGAAAAGCAAGTCGAGGAGCGCTTCACGAAAAGAGGCGAGGCTTGGGACGGCCTGGGCCATTGCTTTAATCCCGTTTTCCGCGCCGACCACCATGAGGTGCTCTAGATCGAGGATGTCATGGTCGAGTCGGCGTGCGGCGTCACGGATGGCATCCCAAAGCCCGCGAATTTGCTTATCGGGGCGGTCGAGGCCCGCCTCCTTGACAGAAACAAGAGCGGGGCTTTCTTTAGACATCTTCCTTCCATTTCCGTCCGCCAAACTCCGCCAGCATGGGGTCCACAAGGTGGTCAGCATGATGTGCGACGCTTGCGATGGCTGCACGAAACTCGTCACCGTCGGCAGACTCGCCCAAAAGGTTGTGCTCGATAAATACGGTCCGATCGTGGACGTAGTACTTGCCGAAGATTGTTGTGTTGTTCAGTTCGCTCAGACGCTCATAGAGAGCGGGCGTTGGGTTCACGTCAACGATGACGGGTGCAATAAGACGAAGCAGAGTGCGCCCCTCTGTCCAGTCGATGGGGTGAATCACGAGGTGAGTGGATTCGTAAGGGATTTCAAACCGGTCGTCGGCCTTGTTGTAGTTCGGAACGGCTTTGCTGAGTAGGCGCTCGACCTTCTCTCGCAGGATGACCAATTCGCGGCTAGGGGGTGAAGCTGTGGGCACGTCCTTCTCCATATGAATCACCGCTTTTTTAGGCGGGGTGTGAACGGGCGATTCTATCCACCGGCGGCCTCTGTGGCGAGACGGTGGTACTGCATCCACAACTGACCCCACTCTGATCTCTTAAATCGGGCAATCCGGGGCTTCCCCACAAATGGATACCAAAGGAGATCGTGATAGAAATTGCTGGCGAAGGGGGCCCAGGCGAAAAGAGGACCGTGCAGCAGAAAGGGCTCAAGAGCCCGGAGGGGGCCTTTGCGAAGCCATTGGTCTCCAAGAATGACCAAACTGCGTTTGGCGCCAAAAGATGTCGCGGGGCTGTCGATGCCGTCACCGGAAATTTTAATGTGATCGAGATCGGCGCAGCCTAATTCTCGTTCATGGGCGAGGGACAGGTATGGGACCGACATTGGGTCGATGCCCATTAACGCCGCCCCGACGGCATCGACCGCAACAGGATCGGCTCCTGCGAAAAGACGGTTGCGTTCTCTTGGGACCATGGTTCTTGGGCCAGCCCCGTCTCCGGCCACAGATCCGTCCACGACAGAGAATTGAGCGGGGTGGAGGGCCTTCTGGATGACGAGGAGTTCAACGAGGACCTCATGGATGTGCTTGTGACAATGATGTCTCTCCTCACGGAGGAGACCGCCAAAACTGTTTTTAACGGCACCGGTTGTCACGGTGTGGCCATGAGTTTTAAGGGTCGGGAGATGAACGATCTGCCTGCCCTCAAAGAGCGAAGGGACCTCAATGCCGTCAGGAAAAATACGGGGCAGAACCTCGAGGCTTTCAAACTTTCTTTTCTCCCACGTTTCGTCAGTGAGAGGGCGGTAGACGAGGCCATGGCGGGCAAGGACGCTCTCCCAGAGGTTGAGTTTGGCGCCCTTGACGGGGTCAGTGACAACCGTGGCGTTTTCGACAGGGAGAAGCCCCTCGGCGCTGTGACCTTGCTCGAGGAGGGCGGCGATGACGCCGTCAAGTTGCCAGGGCCAGGTACTGCAAGCAGGAAAAAAGCGCGTCCACGACAGATTGAGCTTGAGGAGTGTGTCGACCTTGGGGTCGAGCACGTCTTGGGCGCCGGCCAACTTCATGGCTCGCGCGGTATCTGACAGAACCGTTTCGGGTGTAGTAGCAAGAACGGCGACACGGGATTCCATGGGCCTATGGTAGCCATCAAAACGGACTGACTCAGCGAATGAAGAACGCCTCAAGTTCGTCTTGATGCTTGCGATAGGCCTGCCCAGCCGCTTTCCAGTCAACTTCAGCGACCTTGACCGTCGACAAATCGAGAACATGGCCGGGGCGAGGGATGTTGTCCCGAACGGGGATCTGGACCGATGGGCCGGCGGCGAGCCGCTCCTCAACCTCCGGGCTCAACAGGAAGTCGATGAGTTTCTGGGCCTCCTCAGGGTGCGGAGCGTTTTTGATCAGGGCAACCGTATTGGGAATGACGAGCAGACCCTCTCCCCCTGGTTGCTGGCCCGGAAGGATGCGCGTAACAGGAAAGTCTTCTTCTTCTGCTACTTGATAATCATCGGTGTCTGTCCATCCGAAATGGAACTCGGGCTCTTCTTCACCACGGACGAGGCGCATGAGGTGGGCATTTCCAGGACCGAACCGCACCTCGTTGTCGCGGAGACCCTCGAGGAGTTGGAAGAGGGCTTCTTTGCCATTGCGGTGGATCAAATAGGCGGCGTGGGCCGCGGTTGTGCCCGTGAGGGGGCGAGCCATGCCACACAGGCCTCGGTTTGCAGGGTCGAGAAAGTCCGCCATTCCGGCGGGCCATTGGCTGGGATCGGGGCGTTTTTCAGTGTTGAGGATGATGACTCGTGCGCGGGCGGCAAATCCTGTCCAAAGCCCTCCGGCATCTTTCAGGCTTGGCGGGATGTCCGAGGCCATGGGAGAGACATAAGGTGCGAGCATCCCGTCCTCAGCAAGGAGCACGGTTTGGACGACCTCGTTGTTCCAGAAGACATCGCAGACGGGGCGTTTTGCCTCAGCCTGAATGCGCCGCCTCAGGCCCACGGACTTCGTGGCTTCGACGTCATAGTGAGCATCCACTCGCAACCCGGTTGCTTTTTCGAAGGCCGTTACGATGGGGGCTGAATGGGCCCGGTCGAGTGCGACATAAAGGACAACGTCTGCCGAACGATCTCCGCAGCCTTTGAAAAGGAGCAAGAGGGCGGCAAGGAAAACGATGGTGTGGCGAGGAGTCGTGAGCAAAGGTTCATCTCAACGAGAAAGGTAGAGAGGGTGGATTTTAGAGGGATGAAGGGCTCGCGTTCTACAGGAGAGGCGGTGGTCTGATAGGCAGGTGACGGTTTCCCCCTTTACAGATTGATTCAGACAAGCAGACCATATCAGCAGAATCAGTTGTGATCCTGCTTCCCTGGGGAGGGCCATTCATGAGAATGGTTGCCGGAATTTTTATTTTTCTCGCGCTCTGTACGAGTTGCGGGGAGGCTTCTGCGGCAGAAATTCCACAGGTGGGTCAGAGTTTTACGGCCATCCTGGAGGACGGAAGTGAAATTGGGGGCAGGGTCGAGGCAGTCAGCGGTGCTCAGGTGAAAAGCATCGGCGGTGTCTGGGTTGACTGGAATCGCGTCGTGGAATGTTACACCCGCTGGTAGTTGCCCCGCTGTGAGTAAGCCGATAATCGCCCAACGGATGGAACAGATGTTTGATTGCACTACCCACGGCTCGTGGCGCGGCAGGGTTTTGGCTCTCGCGGTGCCCGCTCTCTTTGCCGGCTGTTTTTCTCCAGGCCATATTCAACCGACGAGGATTGCAGAAGAGGAGAGCGAGTTTGTTTTTGATCTCACGATTCGCGAGATCGATTTTGAATTTGATGGAGAGACAACCATTCTCCAGCCATTGCCCTTTGCGGCGTCAGCAACGGCAGATGCAGACCAACTCAACCTGGATGATCACAAGTTCAATTCACCTCGGCTTGATATGCAGTGGGGCAATAAACACCTGAGCTTTTCCTCTATGCAGACAGATCATGCAGGAGCCGGCGTAGCGGACCTGATTGTTTTAGGGGTCCCTTTTCCGGACACGCCGATTAATAC
>JAZALG010000085.1:0-14626 GCA_036229545.1 Planctomycetota bacterium
CCCACCCAGACCGCCTCCTGGGATGACTTTGACGGCGACGGCTGGCTCGACCTGTTCATCGGCAATGAGACAGGCCCAAACGAGTCCCATCCCTGCGAGTTGTTCCACAATCAAGGTGACGGAACGTTCGTGGACATCGCCCAACAGACCCCTCGACTCGGAAAGGGACAGTCTCCCCAGAACATGGCCCTGGAGGGGTACATCAAGGGCGTCGCTTTCGGCGATTATGACGAGGACGGACGGCCCGATCTCTTCGTCTCTCGTATCGATGGCCCCAACCTCCTCCTCCGGAACAACGGACCAACCTCTGGCGGCCGATGGTCCTTCCAGGATGTCTCCCAGGAAGCCGGAATCACGGCTCCCTTCCGGTCATTTCCAGCCTGGTGGTTTGACTACAACAACGACGGACATCTCGACATCTTCGTCTCCGGATTCCGCTACTCCTCCTCTGGGTGGGTCGCCCAGGATTATCTAGGGATGGACAACAAAGGCGTCAAAGCTCGCCTCTATCGAGGTCACGGCAATGGATCCTTCGATGATGTCACCGCTTCAATGCATCTCGACCACGTCTTCCTCACGATGGGCTGCAACTTCGGCGATCTGGACGAGGACGGGTGGCTCGACATGTATCTCTCCACGGGAGAACCCGACTTCCAGGCTCTTTATCCCAATCGCATGCTCAGAAATAACGGCGGGCAAGGCTTCCAAGACGTCACCACCTCCACCCGCATGGGACACCTGCAGAAAGGCCACGGCATCGCGTTTTCCGATTTCGACAATGATGGCGATCAAGACATCTATGCCGTCATGGGGGGAGCTTTTTCCGGGGACGTGTTTCCCAATGCCCTTTTCGAAAACCCCGGGCACGACCGTCATAGCCTCGTCCTGCGCCTTGAAGGAGTTCGTTCCCATCGTTCAGCCATTGGAACCCTCGTTCGCGTCGACATTGAAGAAAAAGAGGGGACGAAACGGACCATCTACAGCCGGGTCGGGACAGGTGGCTCATTTGGGTCAGCGACCCTCCGCAGAGAAATCGGGTTGGCGAACGCGCAGTCCATCTTGAATGTCACCCTCTCCTGGCCCTCGGGAACCACCCAGGAACTCGGTCCGCTCGACCTCGATAGTTGGTGGAAAGTCCGGGAAGGGGAACCTCCTACACCGCTGTTCTCTCCTCCCGACCAAATCAAAGAGGGATAGACAAAACACTCCCGCCCAACGATTTGATGGAATCGCCGTATGGAGTGCAGGCGATCGGAGAATGACCTCCCTCCGAGGGGTATCATCCGCAACAGCCATGCAATCATCTCCTTCCGTTTTCATCGAATTTCTCGCCGTCGGCACGCTCGGCATTGCCATCGGTTTGACAGCCAATGGCCTCAGCCCCCAGGGTCTCTCTTTGGGCAGAGACTATTTCTTGCTTGCCGAACAGGAATCGCTGCGGGCAGAACACAGCGGATCAGAAGAAGCCCTCCCTCCAGGCGAAGACGCCATTGCGGATGATCTTCGGGGCATGGGACTCGGGGTCACAACCTTTGAAGAGGCAAAGCGTGCCTTTGAGGATCCAAGTTACGGGTATGGCCTCACCATCTTCATCGACGCTCGAGACGAGTCACACTACGCGCGGGGACACATCCCGGGGGCCTGGCTCTTCGACCACTATCGGCCGGAACGCACCCTTGCCCAGGTCACTGAAGCTGTCGCTGGAGCCATACACGTCATCGTGTACTGCAATGGCGGAGATTGCGAAGACAGCACCTTTGCCGCTCTAACCCTGAAACCCGGAGCCAGCAACCCTGACGGAGTCTCCGTTTTTGTCGGCGGGATGACTGAATGGCTGAACCGAGGGATGCCCGTGGAACTTGGCGACCGCATGAGCGGTAAAACCAAGGAGGGGCCATGACAGACAAAACCGCAGCCTGGAAGGACAACGAGGTTCTCTTCCTTCTCGCTCGACTCGTGGTGGGGCTCGTCTTTCTCACAATGGGTTGGTCGAAGATCTCCGACCCCGTGGCCTTCCTCAAGTTGATTCGGGAATACGACATGGTGTCTGTCGAGGCACCCTGGATCTTGAACAGCATGGCCGCTCTGCTCCCCTGGCTGGAAATCTGGTGCGGCCTTCTTCTCCTGACCGGCGTGGCCGTCCGAGGAGCCTCTGCCGTGGCATTCGTGTTGCTTGCCACCTTCACCCTCGCCATTGCATCTCGAACAGCGGAACTGTCAGGGCTGACAGAAACCGCCTATTGCGCTGTCGCGTTCGATTGCGGCTGCGGTGCTGGGGTCGTGAACGGTTGCAACAAGCTCCTCGAAAACATCGGACTTCTCCTTGCCTGCTGTCTTGTATTTGTTTCCCGTGGCAAAACGTTTTGTCTCAGGAAAAATCTGTTCTCGACGACGCGTTGACCTTTGGGCACCCCACTGGTCATGCTGAGCACTTCATCGTGAGTTTTCGAAATGCCCGATCCGGCCCAACTCCATCACCTCGTCCGTCTGGCAGACGATCCTTCTCCCGTTGTGCGGGATGCCGTCATGACAGCCCTCACCGAATGGGGAGAAGATCTCGAAGACGCCCTCCTGACGCTTGAACCCCCGCCATCGCTGGATGTCATCACAACTCTGCGGGAAGAGGTCGATACCTTTATCCACACCACCGCGTCTCCCTCTGAAGACGATACGCCTCCTCCGGCATCACCGTTTCGACCCGGAGACCTGGTCCGCCATCGGCACTATGGCTATCGCGGCGTCATCGTCGATGTTGATCCCGAATGTCGGGCTGATGACGAGTGGTATGCCTCAAACCGAACCCAGCCCCCCAAAGATCAGCCCTGGTATCACGTGTTGGTCGACGGTTCACAATCGGCAACCTACGCGGCCCAGACAAACCTCGAAGCGGACGAAGAAGACGACCCCGTCGACAATCCTTTTGTCGGCCTCTTCTTTGCAGGATTCGAAGGCGGGCTCTACCTCCGCAATGACCGGCCCTGGCCTCCACGCCCCTAAAACCATGCTCATTCTGTCCAACATCGGTCATCTCTACGACGGATGCAGCGCTGACCCATCCTCCCTCCACACATCGGTCGACCTTCTCATTGAGAACGGACGCATTGCCGATCGGAAAGACCACGACCCCTCCCTTCAGGCAGGAGAGAGGGATGTCCTCATCGACGCCAGCGGACTCACGGTCACTCCGGGTCTCATTGACTGTCATGGGCACATCACGGTTCTGGGCCTCGATACGGCCGCCATGGACACGATGAACAGCCAAGAGGCCCTTCTGTATGTCGAACGGATCCTCCACACCACCCTGGTCGATGGTGGTGTCACCACCATGCGGGACGTCGGAGGAGCCACCCATTTGATGAAACGCCTCGTGGACGACGGCATGCTTCTTGGGCCCCGCTTAAAAATCTCCATCTGCATGCTCTCGACAACAGGAGGTCACGCTGATTTTCGCGGCCCCGACCGATGCCATGGAGAATTGAGCCGACTTTGGGGAGCCGGACCGGGACGTCCCAGCAGCATCGTGGACGGGCCATGGGAATGTCGCCAGAGAGTTCGGGAAATCGCCGCCTGCGGGGCGGACCTGATCAAACTCTGCACCAGTCCAGGAGTGGCGTCTCCCTCTGACCACCTCGAGCACCGAGAATTCCATCCGGATGAAATCGAGGCCATCTGCGACGAAGCCCATCACAGGGGTCTGAGAGTAGCCGCCCACGCCCACAGCAAGTCCGGCATCGAACTCGCCATTCAACACGGGGTGGACGACATCCAACACATCTCTTTCATGGACGAGCGCCTCGTCGAGATGGCCGCAGAGAAAAACTGCACCGTCACGCCCACCTCGTGGGTCGTGTCCGCCCTGGAAAGCGCACAGGACCTCTCTCCCTTCGTCATGGAGAAGGTCAAGCAGGTCAGAGAAGTCCACGCCGCCGCGACTCAACACGCGGTCACAGGGGGCCTCAAAATCCTTGGAGGGACCGATCCGGTCCTGCCTGGAATGCACGGTCGGAACTACATGGAACTCGCCTACCTCATCAAAGAGGGGTTGAGCCCCCTGCAGGCCTGGTGGGGAAGTACTGGTCTTGCGGCATCCGAGATTGGCCAAGATGACACAGGAACCCTGGTGCCAGGCCAACGCGCCGACCTTCTCCTCTGTGAAGGAAACGTGCTCGACGACCCATCTCTACTCGACCAAGGAGCTCTCAGGGAGGTTGTCAAGGATGGCTGGGGCCACCGAGGGGACCTTGAGGGCATTCCCCAGCGCAGTTATGCATCATCGGTCAGAGATTCTCTCTGGCCAGGAGAGCCTTCATGAGTCCATCCCCCGTGCACTCTTTCTGGACTTGTCTCCTCGTCTCGGCTCTCGGGTGCGCCGGGGTCATGGCCACCGAGCCCTATGCCCCCGCTCCATCAGACGACGAGTCCATGGTGGAACTCGTCGAACACTATACCGCGGACGAAGGGGATACTCGGTCATTCTGGAATCTCTCCATCTCCCCCACCCGTCTGGAAAAACTCAACACCTTCGGAGCAGACTGGCAAGAGCGTCGAGGCTCTGTTCCCTTTGAAGACCTTGGCGTGGAAGGCCGAATCGACCATCTCCTGCTGGGCCTTCATATCGA
The DNA here is from genome assembly GCA_036229545.1 of Planctomycetota bacterium. Classification (GTDB taxonomy): domain Bacteria; phylum Planctomycetota; class B15-G4; order B15-G4; family B15-G4; genus JAZALG01. Next base: position 4,620 of record JAZALG010000085.1, read on the forward strand.
CCATCAGCAACAGCAACGGGATACCCTGCGAAAGCGATTGGAGACTGCAGCCAATCTCCTGCCCTTCGCTCAGACCATCATCGACCTCGAAGAAGCCCGCTGGAAAGTCTCCCGGGTTGACCCCAAGGCCGCTGCCGAAACGCTCGCAAAGCTCGCAGAAGAAGTCACCGATCTCACCGAGCGCATCAAAGGAGCAGCAAAGAAAGAAGACTCTGAGGCGAAAACTGAGGAGGAAGAGGAAGCCATCATCGTCACCGCCGTTCTGGCCAAGCGCACGGAAAGCCATGTTCGAGAACTCACCCGCGCCCTCGAGACCTGGCATGAACACTTCGCCGGCTTTGAGCCCGGCTTCTCCTGGTGGACCGAAAAGCCTTTCACCGCGGCGAAAGAATCCCTCAAAGCCTATGGCAAGAAACTTCGCGAAGAGATCGCCGAACTGAAGGGGGAAGACGACGACCCATTGGTCGGCGATCCGATCGGGAGGGATGCCCTCCTCGACGACCTCGCTAATGAAATGATCCCCTATTCCCCCGAACAACTCCTCGCAATCGGAGAGCGAGAGTTTGCCTGGTGTGAAGCCCGTCTGGCCGAAGCCTCAGAAGCGATGGGCCATGGAACAGACTGGAAGGTCGCCCTAGAGGAAGTCAAAAACGGCTATGTCCCACCCGGCGAACAAGACGACCTCGTGGGTCATCAAGCGCGGGAAATGCTCGCGTTCCTCGATGAACACGATCTCGTCACGGTCCCCGCCCTTTGTCGAGACACCTGGCGGCTCACCATGCTCTCTGCCCAACGGCAACGCTTCATGCCCTTCGCCGCCTATGGTGGACAGGAAATGCTCGTGGCCTATCCCACTGCGGAGATGGAGCACGACAACAAGTTGCAGTCACTCCGCGGAAACAATCGGGCCTTCACTCGAAACGTGACACCCCATGAACTCATCCCCGGGCACCACCTCCAGGGCTTCATGGCAGATCGCCACAACACCCATCGACGCCTCTTCTCGACTCCCTTCTACGGGGAAGGCTGGGCTCTCTACTGGGAAATGCTCGTCTGGGACATGGGGTGGGCTCGCAACCCCGAAGAGCAGATCGGCATGCTGTTCTGGCGGCTGCACCGGGCCGCACGCATCGTGGTGTCTCTCCGCTTCCACCTCGGACAGGTGAACCCCGAGGAGATGATCGATTATCTAGTCGACGAGGTCGGCCATGAGCGGGACAGCGCAACCAGCGAAGTCCGACGCTACATCGGTGGAAACTACAGCCCCCTCTATCAGTGCGGGTACATGATCGGAGGGCTCCAACTTCGTGCCCTCTCAGAAGAACTGGTCACCCACGGGACCTATACACAAAAAGAGTTCCACGACGCCGTTCTTCGGTGCAACTCCATCCCCATCGAAATGGTCCGCGCCTCCCTCACAGGGACCCTTCTTCAGGAAACACACCAGAGTGCGTGGCTCTTCGCCGGGGAGGTCGAACCCTCGGCTCCCGCCGACTCTGAACAAGACGGATAGGGGAACGCCTCGGTCAGCGTACCTTCAGGGTCATGGGCATGATCGCCTGGACCCGCCCAGGGCTGAAGAGGTCGTCGTGAGAAACGGCCTGCTCGAACAAAACGCGAAGATGGCCCAGATCAACCGCTGAAGAGGCCAGTTCAAAAAGCATCTTCGCAGAAGCCATCTCGCCGAGTTGTTCCTCCATTTGATCCATAAAGTTTGGAGGAACGGGATACTCCATGATCGGAGTCGCAAGGGGACTTAGACCTCCACCCATGACACATGCAAGGGCAACGGCATCTTCAAGGCCGCCCAGTTCGTCAACCAACCCGTTCTGTTCCGCCTGACGGCCTGTCCAGACACGCCCACCAGCAAGACTCTCCACCACAGGGATCTGCATCCGACGACCCTCGCTCACCTTTTGCACAAATTCCGCATAGACCGGATCCATCATGCTCCGAACGAGATCAGCGACTTCCGGAGTCACGCCATGTTTGAGGACACTCAACCGGTCTCCGTGAGGACTCCGGGAAACCACCTCGACGTTCACTCCAATGTTCGAAAGCAAATGAGAGGGGTCGAGAATCATCGACACCACCCCGATCGAGCCGGTAATTGTGGAAGGCTGGGCAACGATGGCATCGCAACCCATGGAAATCCAATAGCCCCCCGATGCCGCGACGCTGCCCATCGACGCAATCACGGGTTTCTTCGTTTGGACTCGCTCAATGGCACCCCAGATCATGTCGCTCGCCAGAGCGCTTCCTCCGGGGCTGTTCACCCGCAAGACCACAGCCTTCACGTCATCATCCCGATACACCTGATCGAGGGCTTCGACAATCGTGTCGCTGCCCATCGAGGCAACACGCCCATCCCATCCGACCGTGCTGTCGCCGGACATGATCGGCCCAGTGCAATAAATGATGGCTACATGAGGCTCATCCGGGGCCTCCAATTTCGGCGGGTTCAACAACTTGCCCAAGAGGGCGAAGGCCGCAAAGGGTGACTCCAGTTGTTTTTCCAGATCCGCCCATTCCTCGTCCCCGTAGTCTTCGACCATGCCGACGGAGCCGCCAAAAAGGCCCTCCACCTGATGATCAAAGTCATCCCGATAGGCCACGGCATCGATCAACCCGGACTGCCGAGCATCTTCCGCCGTCACATAGACCTTCTCAAAGAGGGCTCCCAGAGCATCCAGAGTCAGCCCTCGGTTTCCTGCGATCGTTTCCATCATCTGCTTGGAGTATTCGTTCAGAATTTCCTCCAGCATGGTGCGCTGGCTCTCGCTCATGCTGCTCAACGCGAAATCCTCACCCGCCGTTTTGAAATCGCCCACATGGAGCACTTCAAAACGCAGGTCCATCGTCTCCAGCATGTCCTTCAGGTACATCGCTTCGACGGTCAGCCCTGAAAAGCCCACCGCGCCGCCAGGCGGCATCACCAAATGGTCGGCCAAACTGGCAAACATCATCTGCCGCTGATCGAGTGACTCGGCGTAACAAACAATCTTCTTGCCCGCGTTTTTCACTGACTTCAACTCATCGAGAAGATCCAGGCAGTGAGCAAAACTGGGTGTTCCTTTGACTTCGAGCGTGACACCTGCAATCTCCGGATCCGCGGCCAACTGCTGCAGCAGGCCGAGTTTGCGCCGAAAGTTACGCTGAGTCGGCCCCAGGGGGTTGGGTTGTGGAGGGTCTTCCCAAGCCGAACTCGACAGGGTCAACTCCACCACCTTGAGAGGAGGGTTTTCCTCAGTCGCCGTCTCCTCCTCGCCCATATTCCAAAGCGCCATACTCTGTGATGAGAAAACCGTCACGCAAAGAACGGTGACGAAGAAGCACGAAACATACCGACGCATAAACATGGACAACTCTCCAAAGGAACCTGCGAGAAGAACGAGAAGACCGTCCTCGATACCCGCAGCATAACGGACAGAGGCCAATAGAGATGTGTCATGACCGTGACGCTCAGGTCAGACAGGGAGAATCAAGGCAACTCCCGCACCTGGAGATCCTTGTAGTAGACCCTGCTCCCATCGTGATGCTGCTGCAAAGCCACGTGCCCCACCGCGTATTGACGCTCCGCGTCGATAAAATCGGCCACGACAGCACCATTCACCCAAATCGTTATGTGAGTACCTTCCGCCTCATCCACACATCGGACCCGCTGGTCAAACCACGTTTCGGCATCCACAAGTCGGGCCAAAATGAGGTCATGCCCGTAGAGACTGCCCGTTCTCACGGGATCGGAATAGTCGGCATTCACCTGGGCTTCATACCCTGCGGGCCATCCCGATCCGTAGGCAGCCCGGACATACATCCCCGAGTTGCTGTCGTGGCCAATCTTCACCCGCGCCTGAAATTCGAAATTCTTGTAGTCGTTTCGGGGACTGAAAAGATGGCTCGTGGGTCCTTCTCCGACGATAGCGCCCTTCTCGACTCGCCATGTTCCCCCGTCGCTGACGCGCCACCCCTCCAGAGTCTCGCCGTCAAAGATGGTCTCCCAGCCCTCCACGTCAGCCGACTCCATGGGTTTAACTCGAACATTGCGAAATTCCACTGGCCCCAAGGATCCCTGGAGGACGAGGGGGCCTCTCGCAGCCTCATCGGTCCAAAGGGCTCCCTCCGTGGGGCCAGGCAGGAACAACTGTTCGTGGCAAAGCGTGTCGTCCACGAGGACCCGCTGCAGGATGGCTGAGGAGATCTTTCTTCCCTCCCCGTCGAACCGGGGAGCCTGAAAGATGATGTCCAGGTTATGCCAGCGCTCGGGGCCTCGGTAGACATGAAAATCAGGAGGCTGACCAAGCCAGTCGGTTCCCTGCGCCACTCCCCCGAAAGACCGAGCAGACAACTCCCCCTCCTTCTCACCAAAGAGTTGAATGGCGTAGCGACCCATGAGAAGGATGCCCGAAGTGCCGAACTCGGGCAGCCGAACCTCGGCGTGCAACTTCATGTCTCCGAAATCAAAGCGGCTCATCAGGTCATCTGCCCGAAGCACCTTGGGCAGTTCGGCCAACAGGTCCGTTGTCCACTCCTCTTCTGCTGCGAGCACCGGCAGGTCGGCGTCTTTTGACGGGTCGACCGTCCAGCCCCTTCCGCTCCACACGTCCAGGACATCCCCCTCGGCCAGCTGGATCCATCCCTCATCCCAGGTTTCCCGAGGCTCAGGCCGAGGAACCTCAACAGCAATCTGCTTTGTGGTCCGAGGACCACTTGGGAATTGATTGATGGTGTAGTTCATCTCGTCGTGAAGGAGAGGAATCCCTCCCTCAGCCATCACCCCTGAGAGGACCATCCGAGCCATCATTCCCGCTTCGAGTCCTGACGCATCGATGGAGAGCCGCCTCCGGTCCTCCGAGACACGGAGGGCCTGCACTTCCACCGGCCGCGTGCGCTGTTCGGGAGATCCATAGTCCCACCACCAGTTGTAGTCGTACTGGGTCAGATCTACGTTCCCCGGTGTGAGAGAGAGGCCCTCGGCCAGAGGAAGGGTGAAATCGATGTCGAACCCGCCCCTCCGGATCTTCGCCGTCTCCATTTCCATCGGTGTCTTCCCTGTCCAGCGGATACGGGCCAGCCCACTCTCCGGAGAAAGTCCGCCCCAGCCTCGATTCGTCATCCCCGCAAAGAGACTTCCATCGGGAGCGAAACGAACCCGCACCGCCGAGCCCACTCCCCGGCGAAACATAAAGACGGCACCCTGATACTCGCCCCGGACCTTCTCAAGGGCCACCCGAAGAACTTGCCCGTTGGTCAGTTCCGCGACAAAGAGTTGGTCTTGGAAGGGACCAAAGCCTCCTTGGGTGTCGTCGTGGACCAGATTTCCAGCCGACCGAGACCAGTCGTAGGGAAGCCAGACTGCCGCATCGTTCCGTGCAACCTTTGGGGGCTCCGTATCGGAGGCAAGAAGGCCTGAGGCTTGGTAATCGGCTGTCCAGTCCAGGCCTGCAGGATGCCCGAAAAAGGCTCCCTCCTTCACGTGGTAGATGGGACATACCGGCATCCAGTCACCCTGATTGTCGGTGTAGAAGATGTCGCCTTCAGCGTTGACACCGAGCCCACAGGGGCTTCTGACTCCCTTCGCGATGGGGGTCGTTGTCCCGTCCGGCGCGACTTTCAAGATCCAGCCGCGGTAAGGCACCGGAGACTTTCCATGCCACCACTGAGGAGAGAAGAAAGAAACGTTGAGCCCGATGTAGAAGTTGCCCATCAGGTCCCGGGGCAAACCAAAAGCAAACTCATGGTAATTCCCGGACACTCCCCAATCGTCGGTAACGGTCTCGATACGATCACAGCGCCCGTCGCGATCCGCATCCACGAGACGCGACAGTTCCGTCCGTTGGACGACATAAATGACATCGTCGACCACCTCAAGCCCAAGCCCCTCGTGCAACCCTTCTGCGAAAAGTTGAAACCGAACATCCTCGGGGTCTTCCGCCATGGGGTCATGCACCATCCACACCTGCCCCCGCCGGGTACTGACCACAAGACGGCCGTCAGACAAAAAGTCCATCCCCCCCACTTCTACCCGTGCCTGACCGGGGGGCGTCAGATAGTCCACGGAGTAATACGCCGACTCCTGATCTGGGTTCTGCACAGCGCCAGCCGTCGCTCCGAGACACGCCAACGCCGTCAGGTAGGCAAGACCTCTCACGACTGCTCCTCCTCGAAGAGGTCCCCCGTGAAAGTAATGTGTATCTTGCTGTCCGAGACACTCTCCATGGGGATATGAATGGTCCCTTTTCCGTCCCGAGTCGCCTTTCCTCCTGAGATAACCCTCCGAACCGCGCCCCCTTGGATTTCGTCGAAAGCCGAGAGTTCTCCCGTCATCGAATCGGCCAGCCAGCCTTTGCTCCCCCCCAGTTCTGCAAAACGCACAGCGATACCGACCTGCCAAGTGTAGATCTCGAGCCTGCGACGGATGCCCCCTTCGGGCTCATCCAGGACTTCGAGAGACTCCAACACCTCGCCGATCACTACACTTCCATCCATTAAACCGTAAGTCAGACCGGCCGTGCCCCCCTCGACCCAGGTCGCGCGCAACTGACACGCAAGGCTCCGGCCATCGAGAGTAAACATGGCCTCGGGGTCTCCCCCCTCTTCAAGCAACCGCACCGCCCCTAGGGGGTGAAGCGTCGATCCTCCCCGTCCTTCCCATTCTTGACGATCGACAAAATCACCTGCACGCAGAGCGAGAAGGCGAACATCATCCGTGCGATATTCGAAGGTCACTCCACCGGGAAGTCCTAGCAACAGACCCCGGGGTCGCAGGGGAAGATCCTCCATCAAGGGAGGGAGATGCCCACGAACCATGACCGCTTCTTCTCCTACCAACACCACCCGTTCCCCGAAAGTCGAGACGCGCCTCTCGGGCAAGAGGCTCAGGACGTAGTGGATGATGGCCTGCTCCTGCTTTTCTGAATAGGCCCCCTCAAATCCCGGCATCTCCGTCCCTGGGATTCCACTGCGCAGAGTGCGGAGGATGGCCTCTTCGGTGTCTCCAAAGGAAAACCCACCCGCCTTGAAGGACCGAGCAGGTGTCGCGGTCACCACCTCGCCTTGGCCGTCCCCTTCGACACCGTGACACCGGGCGCAATTCGCGAGAAACAGAGCCTGGCCGTCTGGAGCGTCCTGAGCGCTCGCCAACCCCACACTGAGCCACAACCCTAGAAAAATCAGAGGACGAACAACGCTGCTTTGCATCGGTTCCAAGACTGGTTCGACTCTCTCGACTCGATTCAGTACGGGGACGACTCTTGGCCCACGCGACGACCCCGTTGATCGTCCTCGGTGGAAACCATGACAGATGTGGGGTCTGTCTCCTTCCCTTCGATCTGTTCAAGCCCGGAAAGAGAGAGAACCCGTTGAATCAGGCGAACTCTCTCCTGCATCGACAGAGAAGCCACCGGAATATAGGAGACGCCAAACATCTCCAAAAGGAGTTTGACCATCCCGTCAATCCGCACGACGTCCTCCCAATCCACCCGCTCTCGGACTCCGTCGGCGGCAAGGAGTTCGCGGTGTGGGCGGATAAAGAACACGATGCCCTGCTTGACCTTTTCCATGTACTCGCCAAGAACAGGATCGCCCGCTAAATCGTGCATGATCTCAGCGTGGTGGGCAGCGTAGGCAAGATTGCAGAAAGCCCGATCCGACACGAAGCCCCCTTCCTGCTGAGCTTCCGTCTCGATCTGCCGCAGAAACACTTCTCGCTGGTAGCGATTCACTAAATCGATGTTGGAGCGAAGAGAATCAAGGTGCTCCTCCATCTCGGCGAGGACACCCCGGGCGACTTCCGAGATCATCGGAAGGCCATAGTGATCACGAACCCAGCGAGAAAGGGTCGTCTTCCCCGTCGAGTGGGCACCAACCATGTACACGACGTGCAAAGGATCCTTCCGCATGATGCCTCCAGCGCTTCCTGTTTTTCCCTAGCCGCCCCACAACCTACGGTCTTTTGCCCCATCTCGCCAAGGGGCCACCGCTTGCAGGGGTAACATCAGCGAGAAATCTGCTCGGGAGCCTGGCTCAGATCGGCCTCTTCGTCGAGTGACTGCAGGAAGGCCAGCAGGTCGTTGACCTCACCGTCGCTCAGCCGGTTCCGCTTTACCTTAGGGTCGGCATTGGGCAAGCCTGGGACGCCACCGATCGCCATAAATCGCACGACCGTCTCGAGGGACGAGATCGAACCATCATGGAAATACGGCCCTGAATCCACCACATCCCTCAAGCTCGGTGTCTTAAAGGCTCCCCTGTCTTTTTCAGCACCCGTCACCTTGAAACGACCGGGATCTGCGTAGGTCCCCTGATTCGGATCCCAACCAACACCCACCGTATGGAAGGTCATGTCGGTGAAGAGCACGCCGCTGTGACATTCCGCGCAGCCCGCCGCTGTGAATACCTTATAGCCCCTCTTCGCTGCATCGGTCACCGCCGTATCATCACCGGCCTGCCAGCGATCGTAGGCAGTGTTCCCTCCTATGATCGTTCGCATGTAGGCGGCAAGTGCCATGGGGATGTTCTCCGCCGTGGCGGAGGCACCGAACACTTCTTGGAACTGACGGTCATATCCTTCAAGGCCACCAATGACTGCCACGATTTCGTCTGCACGATCCTTCGCCCCCATGTTCCCACCAAACCAAGCCGCAGCGGCCTGTTTCTCCAGGGAAGAGGCTCGCCCGTCCCAGTAATAGGCCCAGTGAAAACCAATGTTCCAGAGGGAGGGAGCGTTCCGGCTGAGTTTCTTGCCAAAAGCACCGATCGCCGTCGGGCGGCCATCCGACAGCCCCTTCTCTGAGAGATGGCAGCTGTAGCAGGAGAGTTCACCGTCTCCAGACAGACGAGAGTCGTAATACAACTGCCGCCCCAAGGCCACCTTTTCCGCGGTCATGGGGTTATCCGCAGGGATCGCCATGGCATCAAAGCCCGCTAAAGGTGCGTAGTCCTCGGCATCAGCGGGAAGCGGCGGGAGAGCGGAGTCGCTGCCTTCCACCCTCATCCAACTGCAAGACACCGCAAAGAAACACAAAAGCAGGCTTCCAGCAAAGCATGCCATGGAACGAAGGGAATACATGGATCCGAACCTCCTTGGAGACGTGCAGGGCCGGGCACGATAGCACAGGACACACCCTGGCCGCCCGTGCAGCCCATCACCTTTACGCCTTCACACGCTTTGTCTGCGACCATCACCATGGTCCACCGTCCCAGCCCTGGCTAGTATCGAGCCATGGAGTTCTCATCCACAAATCCGCTGTCCGCCCCTTCCCGAACCATTTTCCTGTTCCTGTGGGTCTTCCTCCTCACATCCTGCTCCGGAGACAGCGAAGAAACTCTCCACCCCCCCCTCCTCTCCTCCACGATGCACAACTCCCTTCCGAACCCCCTTCGTGAACGCCTCGACGAAGTCCTCGCCTCCATCACACAGGCACCCGAGGACGCGGAGAAACGCCACCTCCTCGGTGTGGTCTACCAGGCACACGGGATGGACCGTCCCGCGGCAGTTGCCTTCGAACAGGCCGTTCTACTCGACCCTCAAAAAACACGCTCCTGGTATCACCTCGCCCGTCTCCGCTCCCGTCTCGGAGATCTGGAGGGAGCCGTCGACTCCATGAACCGATGCCTAGCCTTGGACGGCTCCCACGCCCCCTCCTCTTGGTACCGCGCTCAGTGGCTTTTCGAACTCGGCCGGCTTGAAGAAGCTGCAGAAGACTTTCAAAGAGTCATCGACCTCGCGCCCAAGGAGCCCGCAGGGACAGAAGGTCTCGCACGCCTCCTTCTCGCCAGTGAGAAACCCCAAGAGGCCGCCTCTCTTCTGGAAGCCCTTCTCAGCCGAGATCAACACGCCACCCATGCTCGATACCTTCTCGGCACGGCCTACCGCTGGTTCGGGAGGACGTCGGACGCTGCCCGCCTCCTCGCTGCCGGCGCTGAAACGCCCTCGACCATTCCTGACACGTGGAATGACGAAGTCCATGCAGCCGCTGTGGGTTACAAAGCCATCATGGACGCTGCCG
>JAZALG010000086.1:0-10760 GCA_036229545.1 Planctomycetota bacterium
GACCCATGACAGACCTTGCGCGCAAGTTGAAAGACCAATCGGCGGTCGTGGCTGTTGCCGGACTGGGGACCGTGGGGCTTCCGATGGCGGCCGCCATGGTTCACGGAGGATTCCACGTTCTGGGGTATGACGTCGACACGGAGATTGTGCGCGGTCTCAACGACGGGAAAGTGCACCGTCGATATCTCGAAGAGGACTTCGCACAAAAACTCGTTGATTCAGGTCGGTTCGGCGCGACGGATGACCCGGCTCGGCTTGTAGAAGCCGATGCGATCCTCCTTTGCGTCCCCACGCCTCTCGATGACAACCAGGAGCCGGACCTCTCCCACGTTTGTGAAGTAACGCAACGTGTGGCTCAGATCCTGCGACCCGGTCAGTTGGTCGTCCTTGAATCGACGACCTGGCCGGGGAGTACCCGGGAGGTTGTTCTCCCCATCCTGGAAAAGGAGGGCCGGAAGAAAGGACTGTCCTGCGGGCGGGATTTCTTTCTCGCCTATGCTCCGGAGCGCGAGGACCCGGGAAGGAAGGACATCACAACTGCGGGAATCCCCCGTTTAGTGGGCGGGGTGGACGATGCTTCTCAGGAGATGGCCGTGTGTCTTTATGAGTGCGTTGTGGATGGAGTCATCCCGGTTTCTTCGGCGGAGGTGGCAGAGGCGTCGAAGTTGCTCGAGAATTGTTACCGGGCGGTGAATATCGCCATGGTGAATGAGCTGAAAGTCGTCTTTCAGGCCATGGGACTGGACGTGAGGGAGATCCTCGACGGTGCGGCAACCAAGCCCTTTGGATTTCAGCGCTTCGACCCGGGGCCGGGCCTCGGAGGTCACTGCATTCCCGTTGACCCCTTCTATCTGGCGTGGAAGGCACAGCAGGTCGGGGTGTCTGCAGATCTGGTGGGTCTCGCCGGAAAGATCAACAGGGCCATGCCCGACTACGTGATTCAGCGAACGATTGATGCCTTGCGAGAAGAGGGCATTGATCCTGAAGGGGCAGAAGTCCTTGTTCTCGGAGTGGGCTACAAACCTGAGATCGACGATGTGCGTGAGAGTCCCAGCATTGTCCTGATGGAGGGGCTGGCGAAGGAGGGGGTGAGGGTCCGTTACCATGACCCCTACGTCCCAACTGTCTCGTTGATGCTCAGAGGAGAGCCTGTGGTGCTGGAAAGCCACCCCCTGGATCAGGTGGTCGTCTCAAAGGCCGACGCTGCACTCATTGCCACGGCGCATCGTTCCGTGGACTACGACATGCTTCGTTGCCATGCCCGGCTGATCGTGGACACACGGGGTGTCATGAAGAAAGAGGGTCCAGCTCGAGTCGTGGACGCATGAAGTTCACCTCCTTTGAATTTCTGATCTTCCTCCCCCTCGTTCTGTTGACCTATTGGCGTCTTTCCCGTCGTGGTCAGAACGTGTTGCTCTTGGGTGCGAGTTATGTCTTCTACGGATGGATCCATCCCTGGTTCTGCCTGCTCATCGGGTTCTCGACAATCCTCGATTATTTCTGCGGCCTGGCCATGGAGCGGTCTCCTTCTCGCAAGCGCTCCTTCTTAGTTCTTTCCATCGCCGGAAATTTGGCCCTGCTCGGGACCTTCAAGTACTTCAACTTCTTCATGGAGAACTTCAGGGATGTCCTTGGTGTTTTTGGGCTGGATGCGGGAGTCCCTGTGATGCAGGTCCTGCTCCCTGTGGGGATCTCCTTCTACACCTTCCAAAGTCTTTCCTACACCATCGACATTCACGCAGGGCGGATCGTGGCGCGCCGCAATTTTGTCGACTTTGCCGTTTTTGTCTCACTGTTCACTCAGTTGGTTGCAGGGCCGATTGAGCGGGCATCTCGGTTGCTTCCACAGATCGAGAAAGACCGCCATCTCACCATGGCTCAGATCGAATCCGGGGTGGGGCTGATCGTCTGGGGCTACGTCAAGAAGCTCTTCATCGCCGATCAGGTCGTGATCTGGGTCGACCGGATTTTTGAACTCCCCCACCCCTCGTGGATTCTTCTCGCTGCGGGGGCCCTGGCCTTTGCCATCCAGATTCTCGCCGACTTCAGCGCATACACCGACATTGCCCGGGGCGCGGCGCGCCTTCTAGGTTTTGATCTCGTGGAGAATTTCAAAGCACCGTATTTGGCGACATCCCCCTCCGACTTTTGGAGGCGTTGGCATATCTCCTTCTCAAGTTGGATTAGGGACTACCTCTACTTTCCCTTAGGAGGATCTAAGAACGGTACGGGCCGCTTCATCTTGGCGACGGGTGTTGCCATGGGCCTCTCGGGGCTGTGGCACGGGGCGAGTTGGAACTTCGTGATCTGGGGCCTCTATCACGGAGTTTTGGTTATCGCCTATCACCTTTTCTTTCGGCGGGTGGGGGCCGGGCTTGCAGCGCTGGTGGGCGAGACGGCGACCCGCTGCCTTGCCGTCGCCACCATGTTCCCCCTCACCCTCTTTGGTTGGATTATTTTTCGACAGCAGGATTTCGGATTTCTTCGAAACTACCTGTCAACAAATCCGCTGGTCACAACTTCTGAGGAAATCTCAGTCGCCCTCGGTGTTGGTGCTCTGTCCGTGGGGCTGTGTCTCCCGTGGCTTCTTCGGCCCCTGGTGGCTTCGACCCTGAAGGCGAGTCGACCCATGGCCATAGCGGCAACCTGGGCGGGTGTGGTGCTGGTCTTCTTGTTTGGCCGAGAGACCGGTGTGGACTTCATCTACTTTGCTTTCTGAGAACCAACCGTGACCGTTGACAACCATTCCCAAAGTTCATCTGCCTCTGTTCTTGCAGAGGAGGATCGGACGGCGCTTTTCCGCTGGTCCCTGGCCCATGGCACCGGGCTGGTGATTTCATTGCTGCTCGTGGTTTGGCTCGTGCAACCCGCAATCCGTCAGGAGGACGAAGCGCTGCGCGACAGTCTTCTCGCCGAGCAGCCGAAAATTGTTCTCCTGGGCAATTCCATGCTCTACGACGCGGTGAACATCGATCTTCTTCAACAGTTGCTCGATGATGCCGCGGGCGAGGAAGGCGTGGAGCCGGTGAAGGTCCTCAAGCACTCTCGGGCGGGGACCTATACGGCTTACTGGTATCTGGTCCTGAAGAACTATGTGATTCGCTACGGCCCGCCCCGGCTGGTGGTGATTCCCTTCCGGGATCCGCTTCTCACCCTTCCTGCCTTCCGCACAGCGGGTCCCTACGCAGAGATTCTGGCGAAAGTCTCGGATGTCAATGAGGCAACCTATGACCGCATCCTTGCCCAGTCGACGAGAGGGGAGGTGTTTGGCGACAGGGTGATCTCCCTTTTTCGCACAGAGGTGCCGTCCTTCAGGGAGAGGGATCGACTCCAGGAGAACTTGTTTTCAAACCTCACCTCGACCCCGGCGGATTGGTTCTCTGGCCTGCCTCCTTACCGGGAGGCGGTCTCATCGGTTCTGCCGGTGCGGGCTTTTGACGAGGACCTTCCCACCAACGAAAAGGGGAGATTGGATGTTCTTGCTCTGCAGGACCTGGCAGAGACTCCCGAGTCGCAGGTCCTGACGACCGAGGACTATTTTCATCTCGACCGCATGGTTGATCATTCCTTCCTCCCTGAAATGGTCCGTCTCTGTAAGGACCATGGCATCCAATTGGCGTTTCTCCGCATGTGGAGGGGGCCAAAAGACTGGTCGGATGGCCTGCCAGAGGGATTGCTGGAAAGTTACTCCCAGGACATGAACGTCTGGCTGGCTGATCAAGGAGTGACTCTTCTTGATCCAGGCGACGATCCTGGAATCAGCGAGGAAGACTTTCTTTCGACGGACCATTTGGGGTTTGAGGGAAGGGAATATGTCACCCAGCGCTTGGCACAGTGGTTCGCGGGATGGGGTCGCGGCATGAGGGATGGCCGCGACTTGACCCAGAGAGAATGGGCGAAGGGAAGTGGGGCGAGGTTTTCTCAGATCCTTTCGACCTCGTTGTCGGAGGAGACTGAAAGCGAAGTTGATGCGATTGATCTCGACCCCCACGCCTTTGTGCATGTCCGAAGAAATCTCTGGCAGGTAGCCCTCCCCGATGCCCTGACCAAGGATGGAAATGACACCGTGGAGACACGCCGCTCTCGATGGATGCTCATGGAAGACGGAGTTCCTCTGGGACCTCGCCACGTCGACCCGGTCGCCGTGGCGAAATTCGGAGAGGGAGCCTTCAGCCACAAGAAGGACGGGCTGTACTTCTCCACCTCCGATGGGAGCGATCCGACGTCAAACGGCAGGCGGTATACCTTCGTGCTGAACCGCTTGCGCCTTTTGCCCTCTAGCGGACGTAGCCCAGTTCGATAAGGCGCTCGATGGTGTCCTCGGACAGTGTTGAGGAGTCGGTTTTACTGCTCGCTCGCAGGGTGGCCCCGATTTCCAAGTGGGTTTCGAGGGACTGCTCGGCGAAGCGCACCAAGGTTTTGTGCTCGGGGTCTGTCGGGGTGAGCGTCGTCTGTTCTCCCGGATCGACGGACAGATCAAATCGGTCCCATTTTTCTTGGCGTAATTCTCGCATGACCTTGGTGAGGTTCTGTCGGGCGGCCACGGCCCACAGCCCGGGCTTGCCCCGATAGTTTAACAGGGGGCGGTCGGGGTCGATCGGGCCGAGAAGGGACTGCCCGTCGCAGAGGTAAGGGAGGGGGAGCCCGAGAAGGTCGAGAAGGGTGGGGGTCGTATCGACGCCTGAAGCGGGCGTTTGAATCACGGCGGGCTTTCTCCCTGGAGCGTGAAGGATGAAGGGAACATGGAGATCCGTATCGAAGAGGCTGCCATGGCCGAGCATTCCATGTTCGAGGAAGGCTTCTCCGTGATCGGAGGTGATCAGGATGGCGGTCTTTCCTGCCCAAGGCGGCTCTCGGAGGACCTTAAGGAGGCGCTCAATCTGTGAGTCTGTATAGAGGATTTCGCCGTCATACAGGTCGGAGAGAAAGGCCAGGTCGGCGGGACTCGTCTCTCGGGCTCCGGGAAGAAATTTTTGGGCATGGCGGAGACCGCCTTCCTTCGTCGCCTGGCGAATTTCCTCGACGCGCTGGCGGAGAGAACCGGCATAGCGTGGGTTGGAGAATCGGTCGAAGGCGATTGGCGGGGCGTAGGGGGCATGGACCTGATAGGTGTGGAAGAAGAGAAAGGTGGGGTGATCGGTGTCGGCCTGTTCGAGCCATTCGAGGGTGCGATCGACCTTCTCGGTGATGCCTTCGGCTTCTGAGTCAAAGAGACTGAAGCCTCGATCAAAGCGAAAGTCCTCGGTGAGGTAGCCGCTGTCCGTGAAGGCGGCGGTGACAAAGCCTGCCTCTTGGAGGGTTTCTGCCAGGGTGGGAAGGGTGGAGGGAGCCAGGGGGATCTGCGTGTCTTCGGCTCGGCGGTTCTTTTGGTTCGCATCGAGAGCGACGTTGTGGACGCCATGGACGGGGGGATACACCCCTGTGAGCATGGACATGTGTGAGGGGGCGGTGGAGGGAGCTGCTGAGGTGATGGAGCGGTACACCAGAGAGTTGTCGGCGAAGCGGTCAAGATTTGGCGAAGTGTCTCGTGTGTAGCCGTAGCAGCCGAGCCGATCAGCACGCAAAGTGTCGATGGAGATCACAACAAGATGCCGAGGAGGCGCGGGGTGTTCCTCAGTTTGCGCTCCTTGATTTCCGCAGCCGGCTAGAAGGATGGCGGCAATGAGTTTTGGAAAATGGCCGATCGGTCTTCGCTCTCTCATGGGAGGGATCTTACCCTGGAAAAGGCTACTGACTGCTCACATAGACGATGTGGCCGAAAGGAGCGTAGGATCGCTTGCGAGGGCCCTTAGCTCAGTTGGTTAGAGCAGCGGACTCATAATCCGTCGGTCCCAGGTTCGAATCCTGGAGGGCCCACACAGGGACTGTCCGAAGAGTCACCCACCGTCGCCCAGATACCCCAGTTCGCGCAGGCCCTGTTCGGTCACAGCATCCATCTCCACTGTGCTGCCTGGGGGAGCACGGGAGTCCCGCCATTCCTGAAGCGTGGTTTCCAAAGGCACGGCCAGAGCGGCGCCCTCTTTGAGAAGATCGAGAGGCTGCTCGCCCTCCGGTGTGAGACGGAAGAGGGCCGTGCGGATTCCGTCAGGATCGGAAAGATACAGCAGGTCTCTCGTCCGCAGCGCCATGAAGTCACGGGCGTTCTTGGCCCGGTCTGCCATGAGGGTTGCTTCGGGAGGCTGCTGCACCTCGCCCCGAGCGACATCTGCCAGGGATCCCCCGACGGCGTCGGGCAGAGGCGGAAGTCCTGTCAGGTCGAGGAGCGTAGGCAGGACGTCGATGCCCCGGACCAGCCCTTCCACGCGGTGTCCACCGGAAAGACCCGCGGGCCACTTCATGATCCAGGGCACATGGGTTAATTCGCGAGGGAGTTTCCTGGGGCCGTGGCCGTGAGAGGCTTGATCCCAGACCTCCTCCCCGTGGTCCGAGAGGACCACCACGAGTGTGTTTTCTGTGAGCCCTTTTTCTGCCAGGGCATCGAGGAGCCGTCCCAACTGGGCGTCGTTGAAGGCAACCTCGTCGTCGTATAGATCTGTGAGATGGCGGATGTCCTCTGGAGAGAAGACCCGGTCTTCTCCCTTGGCCTTGTGCAGGGTGTCGGCCTTCCCGTCCAGGGCACCCTCATAGGCGCGGGTGAAAGTTGCCATCCCCTCGTGACGTTCGTAGGGAACATGGGGATCGACGGAATGAAGGAAGAGAAAGAATGGACGTGTCTCTTCTGTGGTGCGCTTTTCTCTCCAGTCAAGCCAGGAGATGGCCTCGTCCACCAAACCATCGGCATCCCAGGAAGAGCCCTCTCGGAATTTTCTGTCCCGGCCGGCCTCCAGAAGGTCCAACTCCTCGTAGGTTTCAAAGCCCTGGGCAAAGCCGAATCGGTGGGCTGTCGCGACGGTGCTCGTGAAACCGGCTGTTTCCCACCCGTACTGGGAGAACCACTCGGCTGCCATGACGAAGTCGTCAGGACAGCGAGTCTGAAAGTCCTCACTGAAGAGCGGTGGAAACCGGCCACTCATCAGGGAGGCCACCGAAGGCTGGGTCCAGTTGCTGTGGACGTGGAGGTCAGAGAAGAGAACACCGTCTTCTGCGAGTTTGTCCATCACGGGCGTCGTGGGGCGGGGGTATCCGTAGCAGCCGAGATGATCGGCCCGAAGGGTGTCCACCATCCAGATCACCACATGAGGAGGCGGTGCCTCTCCGCTGCAACTGGGGAAGGCCAGGAACAAGATCGCACCAAGGGCGAGGACTCTACGATGGTAAGAAGCCTGTGCAGGGGGCGGGACTGACCTGTCCATGGCCCAGAGTCTACTGAGTCGCGGCGGGGAGATCTGCTGTGTCAACGGTCCGCACCTCCTGAGAGGGAGTTCGCTTAGAGGGTGGGCGCTCGACGAGGGCTCGTGAAGGTCACTTCGACAGCCAGATGGTCGGAGAGGTCGATGACATCGGTCTGTCCCCACGCCTTATCGTGATAACGGGCAAGGGGGAGATCGCCGTCGGGGAGAAGAAACCGGTGGACCCGAGATTCGACGGGGCGCAGGGTTGGTGCACCGGCGTGACGTCGCAAGAAGATGTGGTCGATGGTGGAGTTTTTTGTTCCGCCAACATATCGGCGAAGCGTGTTCCAAGAGACGGCTGTCGGGCCCTCGTCGGATGTCGGATCGCGAGCCATGAGGGCGGCATCAATCAAGGGCTCGGTCCGGCCTTGAAGGATCCCCATCATCGTCTCGTAGTCCGATGGTGACTCACGAGCCGTATTGAAATCTCCAGCGATGATGGAAAGAGAGCCCGTATCCTCGCCAGGACCCTGTTCGATGGCTCGGTTGATCATGGCGAGGTGTTCCCGTCGCCGAGCGTCGGTTCCTGAGCCCCCAGAAGTATGGAAATGTGTCGTGACAAGGGTGATGGGCGTCCCTTCTTTTTGCACTTCGCAAAGGAGGAACCCTTTGCTTGTGAGGGCATCGACTCCGGGCAGCGCGGGATAGGCAAATTGCTTGGTTTGCTCAAGGGGCCATGCCGAAAGAATCAGCAGGCCCGAACCGAGAATGCTGTTGGGTGCGTTCGGCCTCAAATCTCTGGCGTTCCCGTAGAAGGAGTAGGGGTACCCCGATTCTTTCTGAAGCCACTCGGCATAGCGGTCGTCCCAGACTTCCTGGAGGGCCACTACGTCGAGGCCTTGGCGACGAAGATCGCCGAGAAGCTCGCCGAGGAGGCGGGCGCGTCGATTGTCTGCCACTACGACGCCTCCAAAACCCAAGGTCATGGCCCCGAAGAGGTGGACATTCCACGTCATGACTCGAAACACTGAAGGAGGTGTTTCTCGATGGTCGGAAATGGGGAAGGGGGCTCCCCGGCAGCCGGCGAGAAGAAAGGTGATCGCCAGGAGGAAGCAAATCGTTGAGCGCTTCACCGGCTTTCTTTCGAACTGTTGTGGGGGAGAGTGTCTTCCCGCTCAGCGAGAACGTAGAGCAGGGCGGCCATCGCTCCAGCTCCGAGATTGAGTTCTCGCTCGCTGACTTGTTCCAGTGTGTCTCGATTCGAATGGTGCAGGTCGAAGTATCGGGCTGAGTCTGTCACCAGACCGGCAACGACGATCCCGTCCTGTGCCATGGGGCTGACGTCTGCTCCTCCCCCCCCTGCAGTCACTTTGCCGCAGTGGGCCGGCTCCATGAGTCCGCCGATGGCCTCGATGATGGCAAGAGTCTGAGGGTCAGCCTGGACCGAAAATCCTTCCGGAGAAAAACCTCCCCGGTCGGATTCGAGGGCGAAGAGGTGACGGCTCATTTCGTCGCGATGGTCTTGGTGGTAAGCCCGCCCGCCGGCGAGACCGTTTTCTTCGTTCATAAACATGACGACCCGGATGGTCCGTCGTGGTCGGAGGCCAAGGGATTTGAGGAGTCGGACGACTTCGATGGACTGGCAGCAGCCGCTTCCATCATCGTGAGCTCCTTGTCCCACGTCCCATCCGTCGAGGTGGCCTCCTACGACCAGGATTTCGTCTGGCTTTTCACGTCCCACCAACTCGCCGATGACGTTGTGGGAGAGTTTGTCTTCGAGCCAACGACAGTCCTGCTCCATACGAAGGGTGACAGGTCCCTGAGCAAGCCAGGTGGAGAGGCGTTCCGCTGCGAGAGTGCTCACCGCGGCGCTTGGGATTCGAGGGACCCCTTCGGTGTACCGCATGGCTCCGGTGTGCGGGAAATCGTCCAAAGAGGTGGTCATTGATCGGACGAGGGTAGCGACGGCTCCGACCCGAGCGGCCTCGACGGCTCCCTGGGTGCGTTGATTGACGGCTCCCCCGTAGGCGGCCCCGCTGTCGAAAAGCGAGGGATCCATGGGGCGATTGAAGAACACGATCTTTCCGCGGGCTTCGTCCGCCCGTTCCTTCAAAGCTTCAAAGGAATGAACCTCCATCACCTCAGCCGTGATCCCCCCCTCTGGGGTCGCGATGCTTCCGCCCAGAGCGATGGCAGCGAGATCTTCGCCTCCCCGAGCCCTGAAGTTGGCGACAGTGACGCGGCAGGTGAGACCGCGTTCCCAATGGGGAACGATGACAGGTTCAAGGTGGACGTTTTCCAGTCCGTCGGCTTCCATTTGCTGCTGCGCCCAAGCTACCGCCCGGTCTGCTCCCTCTGATCCCGACAGGCGATGAGGGGCTTTCGTACACAGGTCGATGAGTTTCGTGTACGCCTCCCCCTCGGCAAGGGAAGCCTTGAGGATGGCCAGAACGGGCTCTCGAAAGGATTCCACCTCTGACAGAAAAGCGGGTTGTTGTCCTTGTGAATCGGTTGCTGAGTTTTCTGATTGGGAAAAAGCCTCCCCTGTAAAAGAGAAGGCGACGAAGAACGTCAACCCACAAACAAGAACCTGCCGAAAGGCAGAGCGAACGGCGCTGTTGTGCTGCTCCACCGTGTCAGACCCCCCAGTCTCGGGGATAGCGAAAATCCCAGTTAATGGTCCGGTTGGTCAACTTCGCGATCACAGGCATGCGACGTTTGAACTGGCTGGTCGCGATCATCTGCTTGATGGTCGAAATGAAGGCCGGGTCATGGCCAGCAGAGATGAGTTCCTCCTCCTTAAGGCGTAGTTCCACAAGGTCGTGCAGGAGGCCATCGACCGCGTCGTAACGGAACCCCATCTCCTCCTCGTCGGTCTGGCCTTCCCAGAGGTCGGCTGTGGGTGCCTTTTCGAGGACGGATGCCGGGAGACCAAGATGTTCCCCCAGCATGTAGACCTGGGTTTTGTAGAGGTCGCCGAGCGGGTTGATGGCGGAGGCCATGTCTCCAAACAGGGTGCCGTAACCGAGGAGCAATTCGGTTTTGTTGGAAGTCCCAATCACAAGTGCCTCGGTGGCTGCAGAACGGTCGTAGAGGATCGTCATGCGCTCCCGCGCCATCTTGTTCCCTCTTCGCAATTGATTCGCCTCGGCATGGTCTTCGAAGTAGGCATCGATTTGCCTGGAGATGTCGATCACTTCGAACGAAACACCGGTGGCTTCAGCGACGATCCGAGCATCCTCTAAGGAGGAGGGGCTGCTGGTTTGGTAGGGCATGCAGACGGCGAGGACTTGGTCGGGTCCGAGGGCCTGGGCGGCGAGAGCACAGGAAACGGCTGAGTCGATTCCGCCGGAAAGTCCGATGACACCGCGAGAGAGTTTCGCTGACTTCACTTCCTCTCGAATGAACCCGACGAGCAGTTGCTCGACGAGAGGTGCATCAATCGTCAAAGCGTTCACGGGCAACACGGGTCAGATTTCCAAGGGTAAC
>JAZALG010000087.1:0-11700 GCA_036229545.1 Planctomycetota bacterium
GCTGAGGAACCCGCTGTCGAGGAGCCCGTTGCTGAGGAACCTGCTGTCGAGGAGCCCGCTGCTGAGGAGCCCGTTGCTGAGGAACCTGCTGTCGAGGAGCCCGCTGCCGAAGAACCAGCTGCTGAGGAGCCCGTTGTTGAGGAGCCAGCTGCCGAAGAACCAGCTGCTGAGGAACCCGTTGGTGAAGGGCCTGTTGCCGAAAACTCCACCGAAGAGACTTCTTCGGTGGAGGAGAGACCGAGCACTCAGTCAACTCGTTGGTTTGTCCTTCGAGTTCCAAGCAACCTTGAGAAGAAGATGCGAGACAAACTGTTGGTCCGGCTTCAGGCGGAGGGGTTGGACTCCATGGTTCCAAGCGTGCTTGTTCCCACAGAGACGGTTTCTGAAATGAAGGGGGGCAAAAAGCGTGTCGTCCAACGGAAGATTTACCCCGGTTACATCATGGTGGAGATGGTTCTCGACGATGAAGGGGATATTCCTGACGACGTTTGGTTCCTTATCCGAGAAACGGGCAAAGTCGGAGATTTCGTCGGCGGTGATCGGAACAAACCCGTGCCCATGGCGGACAAGGAAGTAGAACAAGTCTTGCAGGGAATGCGACAGGAGGCTGGCGATGAAGCTCCTGAATTGAGCATTGCCTTCAAGGTCGGTGAACGGGTGAAGGTCAATGAAGGACCCTTCGAGTCCTACAACGGCTTTGTAGACGAGGTGAACGCCGAGAAGGGGTTGGTCCGGGTCATTGTGAGCATCTTCGGCAGAGAAACGCCCGTGGAACTTGAGTACTGGCAGGTCGAACCGAGTTGATCTCAGTAGAGATCTAGGAGAGAAGAGAATGGCTAAGGAAGTCGTTGGCACCATCAAGTTGCAACTGCCCGCTGGGCAGGCGACGCCGGCACCCCCAGTGGGGCCGGCCTTGGGTCAACATGGCGTCAATCTCGGGCAGTTTGTGAAGGACTACAACGATCGAACTCGCGATCAGGCCGGGTACATCATTCCCGTTGAGATTTCTGTGTATGCGGATCGCAGTTTTAGTTTTGTCACGAAGACTCCTCCTGCTTCTTCTCTCCTGAAGAGAGCGGCAAATATTGTGAAGGGCTGTAGTGAAAACGAGTACGTCGGGGTGGTCAGCCGGGCCGATGTCGAGGAAATCGCAAAAACAAAAGCGGTCGATCTGAATTCTGCTTCCATGGAGGCAGCCTGTCGTATGGTCGAGGGGACAGCTCGGTCGATGGGAATCGAAGTCACAGAGGATGGTGTCGCAACGGTCACCATTGCCGGACCTAAACCGGTCAGCGACAGCGAAGGTGATTTTGGTGACGCTGACGGTGATGAGGGTGAAGAAGAACCTGCGAGTGATGGGGGGGGCGCAGACGAAGAAACTGAGGGAGAAAGCGCATAGGGCGAGCAATACACGCCAGTGCAAGGCAATAAGGCAAATGAGAAAGAAGAGCCAAAGAGTCCAAGACAACGCGACAGTGGTCGATGCTGAGCGCATCTATTCCATCAAGGATGGAGTGGAGGCGTTGAAGGAGAGTGAATCCGTGAAGTTCGATGAAACCGTCGATATTGCGGTCAACTTGGGAATTGATCCTGGAAAGTCAGACCAAGCTGTACGAGGTGCGGTCTCTCTCCCGCATGGAACGGGTCGTAGCGCGAATGTGATCTGTTTCGTGAAAGACCCAGGAAAACAGCAGGCGGCTAAAGATGCTGGAGCTCGCGAGGTCGGGGACGATGAGTTAGTGAAGAAAGTCCAAGGCGGGTGGACTGACTTTGATGTGGTGATTGCGGCTCCCGACATGATGGGACAGGTTGGTAAGTTAGGAAAGGTCCTGGGCCCACAAGGCAAGATGCCAAGCCCAAAATCGGGCACGGTAACTCCCGACGTAGAGAATGCCGTAAGGGAGTTTGTCGGCGGAAAGGTCGAGTTTCGCGCGGATGCAGGAGGCACGGTGCACGGCCCCATCGGCAAGCGTTCTTTCGATGATGGCGACATCGCTGAAAACGTTCGCTTCTTTATTTCTGCGATTACAGCTCTGAAGCCATCCGCCACTCGAGGTGAATATATCGCAGGAGTTTTTCTGTCCACAACGATGGGCCCGTCGGTGGCCGTTGATCCTGCGAGTTGAGCGCACAACCACTTTGTTGAAATCTGACTGATGACAAATCTTTTGAACACATCGATTGTGAGGGAATACGAGGGCCTCTTTTCGGAGGACTTTGATGCCCTCGCCGTTCAGCCTGTGGGCCTGTCGGTTGAAGACGTCGAAGATCTGCGAAACCAATTGCGTGACGAGAACCTGTCCATGCAACTTCTCCGGAATCGTCCTGCAAAACGTGTTCTAGGGGACGTTGGCTTCGCCTCAGTCGATGATCTCTTTTTGGGGCCAGTTGCTGTCATCTTTGCTCCACCAGACCAAAGTGTTGATGCGCCTGCCATTATCGCCGCAAAAGTTGTGAGCGCCTGGCGCAAGAAAAACAAACAAGAACTTCCGTCCATCAAGGGCGGCTTCATGGATCGCAGGTTCCTCACGATGGAGGAAGCTGAAGATCTCAAGCGAATCCCTTCAAGAGAGGAGTTGTTGTCCATTCTCGCTGGGCAGATTGTTTCGCCAGGTCGCACATTGGCAGCACAAATCACGGCACCAGCACAGCGCTTGGCTAGCCAGATCGAATCACACAAGGACACGTTGGATTAAAGCCCGTTGACGAGCGGGACTCAATGAGAACTCAAACCCAGAGCATGACGAGGAGTAGAAGATGATGTCGGATACAGATACAACCGAAGAAACCCCCGAAGAGGCCCCCGAAGAGGCTGGGCAAGAAGCCCCCGCTGAGGAAGTGGCCGAAGAGCAGCCTGCTGCTGATGAATCTGCTGAAGAGGAGGCTGCCACTGAGGAAGAGCCTGCTGCTGAGGAACCCGCTGAAGAAGAGCCTGCTGCTGAGGAGGAGGCTGCCGCTGAAGAACCTGCCGAAGAAACTCCGGCTGAGGAAGAAAAGGAGGAACCGAAAATGTCAGAGCCTGCAACTGTCGAAGTCGCTGGAGATATCAAAGATCTGGGCGAGTCCATTGTTGGACTGACCCTGATGGAAGCACAGCAACTTTCGGACTACCTCAAGAACGAGCATGGCATCGAACCTGCCGCCGGTGGTGGGGTTATGATGGCTGGCCCGGCATCAGGAGGTGATGGTGGAGCGGAGGAAGAGAAAGACTCTTTTGACGTCGTTCTCACGAGTTTTGGTGACAAAAAGATTCAGGTGATCAAAGCCGTTCGCGCCATCACAGGCCTTGGACTAAAGGAGGCCAAGGAAATGGTTGAGGGAGTTCCAAATGCCGTGAAGGAAGGGCTTTCCAAGGAGGAAGCCGAGAAGGTGAAGGAGGAGTTGGAAGAGGTCGGCGCGTCTGTCGAACTCAAGTAAGACCATCTCCCTATTTTGTTTCCTGTGTCCTCAGATTATTTGATGCCGCTGAAGTGTGTTTTGTCAGGAGAAGCACACAACAGCATCGCACCCCCCATTGGTGAACATGCGTAATGAACGTCCGCCACTACGGTAGGTTTCGCAGTCCTCTCGCCGTCCCTAATCTGACCGATATCCAGACCGAGAGTTGGAAGGACTTCCTCCAAGAGGGAGTTCCTTTCAATCGTCGGGAGGACATTGGTCTTGAAGCAATTCTGCGTGAGTCTTTTCCCACCTACTCTTATGACAAGACCGTGTCGTTGGAGTATGTCGGCTATGAACTTGGGCGACCACGGTACAACTCCGAGGAGTGTCGGACTCTGGGGGTGACCTACGGCATGCCCTTTAAGGTCCTTCTCAAATTAGAGAAACCCGAACCCGTGGAGGAGTGGGTCTACTTGGGCGAGATCCCCGTGATGGTCGGTGGGGGAGAGTTCATCATCAACGGAAGTGAGCGGGTGATCGTTTCTCAACTTCACCGTTCTCCGGGTGTGGACTTCTCCATGGAGCTGCATACGAGTGACAAGAAATTGCATAGCTGCTGGATTATTCCGCAGCGGGGTTCGTGGATTGAGTTGTCCGTAACTAAGAAGGATTTGCTCGATATCAAAATCGACCAATCGAGCAAGTTTCCGGCAACGACGTTCTTGCGGGCCATGGCTGAAGAATACGGAACAGACGAGGAACTCATTCCTCTGTTCTATGACACTCGAAAGGTCTCCCTCAAAGGGAGCAAGGACAAGGATCTGCTTGGAAAGCATGTCGTTGGCGATGTGGTTGACTCCAAGACAGGTGAAATTTTGGTGACGAGTGGTTCTGCGATTACTGCGGAGACCTTGGAGACCATTCTGGCTTCATCGCTCAAGTCAATTCAGATCATCGAAAACGCTGAGGATGACCCTCTCGTTTTGCACACCCTGCAGGAGGATGATTCGCGGAGTCACGAAGAGGCACTCCTCAAGATCTATTCACGTCTGCGTCCGGGTAATCCTCCAAACATTGAGAAGGCACGTACTCTGTTTCGGGAGAGGTTCCAGGATCTCAATCGGTACCGACTTGGCTCTGTAGGGCGTTTCAGGATCGATCGAAAGTTTGAGCGCGAGCAGGCTCGCAAGGTTGATATGACGCTCCGGCCAGACGATATCGTCGATTCTGTCCGATATATCGTGGCAATGAGAAATGGGACTGGTCAGGTCGATGACATTGACCATCTGGGCAATCGCCGGGTGCGAACCATGGCCCAGTTGGCCGGAGATGAGTTCCGGAAGGGTTTCCTGAAACTGCGCCGGACGGCGTCAGAACGCATGAACAATCAGGAGACAGTCCCTACTGCAACACCACGCCAGTTGGTGAACAGCAAGACCGTATCCTCCGCAATCGAATACTTCTTTGGGCGAGGTGAACTCTCACAAGTTGTGGACCAAAGCAATCCGCTGTCCCAGTTGACCCACGAGAGGCGTCTTTCGGCTCTCGGGCCGGGGGGACTGAATCGGAAGCGTGCTGGCTTCGATGTTCGGGATGTCCACCTCAGCCACTATGGACGTATTTGTCCCATCGAGACCCCTGAAGGCAGCAATATCGGTTTGATTGCGTCACTTTCCCTATACGCCAGACTCGATGAATATGGGTTCCTTGTCACGCCTTACCGAAAAGTGAAAAACGGAAAGGTGACCGACGAGGTTGTATTCCTTCGGGCAGATGAGGAATACGGGGCTGTGCTGGCGCCTGCTGACACGGTGCTGGATGGCAAGGGCAAGATCGAAGGGGGCACCGCTCTTAGTCGAGTGGGGGGCGAGTTCTCTCAGGTCAGCACGAACGAAGTACAGTACATCGATATCAGCCCCATGCAGTTGGTGGGGGTGTCGGCTGCCCTCATTCCATTCCTTGAGCACGATGACGCGAATCGCGCCTTGATGGGGAGCAATATGCAGCGTCAGGCTGTGCCTCTATTGAGAACAGACCCGCCTCTCGTCGCAACCGGGATGGAAAAGGAAGTCGGGCTTAACTCTGGGATGGTCGTGCGTGCCCATAGCGGCGGGACGGTTGACTATGTCGATGCCAGTCTCATTCGCATTGGCGAAGACGAATATCACTTGAAGAAGTTTGTGGGGCTCAACGAGAAAACCTGCCTTAACCAGCGACCGGTCGTGGAAGTCGGGCAGACTGTAGAAGTCGGTGAGTTGCTTGCTGATGGCGCATCCACAAAAAACGGTGAACTGGCACTAGGAAGCAATGTGATGGTCGGGTTCATGGTTTGGGATGGCTACAACTTTGAGGATGCCATCATTGTTTCTGAACGGTTAATTAAGGACGACGTTTTCTCGTCGGTCCACATCCAACATCTCGATGTGGAAATCCGTGAGACAAAGTTGGGACGAGAAGAATTTACTCGTGATATTCCCAACGTTTCGGAGGAAGCGCTTGCTCGTCTCGATGAAACGGGAGTTGTCGTCACCGGGACGGAAGTGAAGCCTGGAGACATCCTTGTTGGGAAGGTGAGCCCAAAGAGCAAGTCTGAACTGACGCCGGAAGAGAAGCTGCTACATGCGATTTTTGGTCGGGCGGGCGAGGATGTGAAAAACGATTCGCTGGACGTTCCGCCCGGAGTCTACGGCACAGTGATCTCTACCCGCCGTCTCGTTCGCAACATGGATACTTCGGAAGAGCAATCGGCGAAGAACTTGCGGGCTATCCGTAAATCAGAGCGAGAATTTACAGGCTATCTGGACGGAAAAATCCGAGACCTTCTGGCAGAACTCAAGTCCCTGATGGGGTCCGGCATTAAGGACGGCAAAACCGGCAAAGTCGTCAAGGTTCCGGAGACGATCGATGGCCCGGAACTGCAGCGGATCAAAGAGGTTGTGCGCAAGGATTGCATGGAGAACTATCGCGCCGGAATCGGGGCGAAAAAGTACGACCTCTTCCGGAAGTTTTCTCTGCGTATCGAAGAAAAGGAGAACGAGAAAAACAAGGTCGTCAACCGTCTCTCGAGGGGTGATGAATTGCCTACGGGGGTGCTGGAAATGGTGCGGGTGTTTGTTGCCACCAAACGCACCTTGGAGGTGGGCGATAAAATGGCCGGCCGGCACGGGAACAAGGGCGTGATTTCAGTCATTCTGCCCGAAGAAGACATGCCGTTCCTCGAAGATGGGCGTTCTCTCGACATTCTTCTGAACCCGCTCGGTGTTCCTTCTCGAATGAACGTGGGACAAATTTTAGAAACCCACCTTGGGTGGGCCGTCGGCACTCTCGGATGTCAGGCGATCACGCCAGTTTTCGATGGAGCGAAGGAGTCTGAGATTCAAGACGTTCTAGAAGAGGCAGGATTGCCAAGAGATGGAAAGGCAGTCCTGATCGACGGTCGGACCGGAGATGCCTACGACCAGAAGGTCACCGTTGGTTACATGTACATGCTGAAGTTACACCACCTCGTTGCAGATAAAGTTCATGCCCGTGCCACCGGGCCGTATTCGCTGATTACCCAGCAACCATTGGGAGGCAAGGCCCGCTTTGGCGGCCAGCGATTCGGAGAGATGGAGGTGTG
The DNA here is from genome assembly GCA_036229545.1 of Planctomycetota bacterium. Lineage (GTDB taxonomy): Bacteria > Planctomycetota > B15-G4 > B15-G4 > B15-G4 > JAZALG01. The sequence goes on from JAZALG010000087.1 coordinate 7,001, forward strand.
GGCGCTGGAGGGCTATGGCGCGGCGAGCATCTTGCAGGAGCTCTTGACCGTGAAGAGCGACGATGTCGAAGGAAGAACCAGAATTTATGAGTCCATGGTGAAGGGGGCGAATGTTCTAGAGCCCGGAACGCCGATTTCATTCGACGTTCTTACCAATGAGATTCGAGGCCTGTGCCTAAATATGGAGTTGCACCGAAGGGGGATCTCATCATGACACAGTCAACAAATGTTGGAATGCCGATGGGCGAAAACACGTTTCGCACGAATCCCACGGACAACCCGTTCGTCACGATTCGCTTGGCGTCTCACGACGACATTCGTGGATGGTCTTTCGGCGAAGTGCGTAAGCCGGAAACGATCAACTATCGCACGTATCGCCCGGAGAAGGATGGGCTGTTCTGCGAGAAGATCTTTGGCCCGACGAAGGACTGGGAGTGCTTCTGCGGAAAGTACAAGGGCATCAAACATAAGAACATCATGTGTGATCGCTGCGGAGTGCAGGTCACGCATAGTAAGGTGCGCCAGACTCGCATGGGGCATATCAATCTTGCGGCCCCCGTCGGCCACATCTGGTTTTTCAAAGCGACGCCTTCACGGATAGGGAATCTGCTTGGGATCAAACTCTCAAGCCTGGACAAGGTCATCTACTTCCAGGAGTACATTGTTTGTGACGCAGGAGACACTCCGCTGGAAGTTGGACAACTTCTTACGGAAGAAGAGGTGCGCGAGAATCGGGAGACCTATGGACTCGATTTTGACGCCGACATGGGAGCAGAAGCCGTTAAGAAACTTCTCTTGAGTCTCGACCTCAAGGGTGTGTCGGAGGAGTTGCGGGAAGAGTTAACGACAACCAAGTCCAAGCAGCGTAGAGCCGACATCGTCAAACGTCTTCGGACAGTGGAAATGTTGCGGGATTCTCCCAACAAGCCCCACTGGATGATCTTAGATGTTATCCCCGTCATTCCTCCGGACCTGCGTCCCTTAGTTCTTCTTGATTCGGGGAATTTTGCGACTTCCGATTTGAACGATCTTTATCGGCGACTCATTAACCGGAACAACAGGCTCAAGAAGCTCCTCGATCTCAATGCGCCGGAAGTCATCATTCGCAACGAGAAGCGCATGCTGCAGCAGTCGGTGGATAGCCTGTTCGACAACGGGCGTTGTCGCAGGCCGGTCTTGGGCACCAGTAATCGCCCCCTCAAGTCTCTTACCGATATGATCAAGGGCAAGCAGGGGAGATTCAGGGAGAATCTTCTCGGTAAGCGGGTGGACTACTCAGCTCGTTCCGTCATCGTTGTCGGGCCAGAGCTCGAACTTCACCAATGTGGTCTGCCCAAGGTGATTGCCTTGGAACTCTACCAGCCGTTCATCATTCGTCGGCTGAAAGAATTGGGGTACGCCGACACCATTAAATCGGCCAAGCACATGCTCGAGCGAAAGGAGGAAGAGGTCTGGGACATCCTTGAAGAGGCCATCACCGAACATCCAGTCCTCCTTAATCGAGCCCCGACATTGCATCGGATGGGGATTCAAGCTTTCCAGCCGGTACTTGTGGAAGGGAATGCCATTCGTCTCCACCCGCTTGTCTGTGCGGGATTCAATGCGGACTTCGACGGGGATCAAATGGCTGTGCATCTGCCTTTGAGCTATGAGGCTCAGATTGAAGCCACCACGCTGATGATGTCCACCAGCAATATCTTTACCCCAGCAAACGGGTCGCCGGTGATCAGCCCAAGCCAGGACATTGTGCTCGGATGCTACTACCTGACGACCGACAGAGCAGGGGAACGCGGAGAGGGGATGGTCTTTGCCAATGAGCAAGAGGTCTTCCGCGCATTTGCCGACAAGAAGGTTGGCATCCACGCACGCATCCGTGTGCGTCTTCCCAGTGGCAAGCGTGTGACCGATGGGGACAAGGAGTATGAGGTCGAAGGTGCGCCAGTCGAGACGACGACTGGTCGGGTCCTCTTTAATGACATCATGCCGGATGCGTGCCCCTTCTGGAATTTGCCGCTAAACAAGGGGGTGATCAAGCGTGTGATTAGCGATGCCTACGATGTCATTGGAAAAGATGAGACGGTGTTATTGCTCGATGGATTGAAGGCTGTTGGTTTCAAGGCGGCAACTCGTGCTGGTCTTTCATTCGCGACTGGCGACCTCAAGACTCCGGACAAGAAGGCAAATATTCTGTCCGAGACTGACGAAGAGGTGGAGGCCGTCAATAATCAGTATCGCGAGGGTGTCATTACTGACGGGGAGCGCTACAACCAGATCATCGACTTGTGGACGCACACCCGCGAGCGAGTTGGCGAGGCCATGATTGACGAGTGGGCTGGGGATGTGCGCGACGGGCGTCCCTACTTGAACCCCGTCTTTATCATGGAGAGATCTGGTGCTCGAGGGACAATCGAGCAGGTGAGGCAGTTGGCTGGAATGCGCGGGCTGATGGCCAAGCCGTCGGGCGAGATCATTGAGACGCCAATCAAATCTAATTTCCGGGAAGGACTTCAGGTGCTGGAGTACTTCAGTTCTACCCATGGTGCGCGGAAGGGATTGGCAGACACGGCGTTGAAAACGGCGGACTCTGGTTACTTAACACGCAAACTTGCGGATGTCGGCCAGAACATTGTCGCGTGCATGGATGATTGCGGAACGATTAATGGAATCAGCAAGAGTGCGATCATGAAGGGGGAGTCAGTGGATATCTCTCTTGCTGATCAAATCCGTGGCCGAGTGGCCCGGGACACCATCGTTGATGTCGTTTCAGACGAGATGATCGTGAAGGAAGGGCAATTGATTCGCCGAGACATCGCAACGCGCATTGAGTCCATGGGCTATGAAAAAGTGCGCGTGCGGAGCCCTCTGACCTGTGAAGCGGGCACTGGGATCTGTGCCATGTGCTACGGGATGGATCTGTCGCGAGGTAAATTGACAGAGTTAGGGCTCGCTGTGGGCATCATTGCGGCTCAGTCCATCGGGGAACCAGGCACGCAGCTGACCATGCGGACGTTCCATATTGGAGGAACGGCTTCTCGTTTGTTGACGGAGTCGACAATCAAGGCTGCCCGCAAGGGCGTTTTGAGATATCAAGATGTGCGTGAGGGCGAGGATGAGGACGGCCATGCGATTAGCCTCGATCGGAACGGCCTGTTGATTATTCTCGATGACAAAGATCGGGAACTTGATCGCTACTCAGTCCCACTCGGAGCTGTCATCAAGGTGGCTGATGGCGCCAAGGTGAAGAAGAGTGAAGTCCTTGCCGAGTGGGATCCCCACAGCATTCCTATTCCTTGCGACCGGGCTGGAACGGTGCGTTTCGAGCACATCGTTGAAGGCAAGACACTCAAGAGGGAAACGGACGCCGCTGGTATTGAGCGCATCTCCATCATGGAGCACAAGGGTGACCTGCACCCACAGATTGTGATCGAAGACAAGGATGGCGCGCCTCTGGTCTACTACCCGATTCCTGAAAATGCCTATATCGAAATCTCTGATGGCCAGAAGGTGACGCCGGGGACGCTGATTGCGAAGTGTCCTCGAGAGACTCAGGGGACTCAGGACATCACGGGCGGTTTGCCGCGTGTGACGGAAATCTTTGAAGCGCGGAAACCGAAGGAGCCCTCCATCATCGCTGAGATCGATGGAGAGGTTGAGCTCGTCAGGGAAATGAAACGCGGCAAGCGGACGATCCTCGTCAAGAACGAGGAGTCCGGAATTGTCCAAGAGCACCTTGTTCCCCACGGGAAGCACCTGAAGGTGAAGACTGGCGATATCGTTATTGCCGGAGAGCCCCTTGTGGAAGGCCCGCTCATTCCACATGACATTCTTCGAATCAATGGTGAAGAAACCCTGCAAATGTATCTCCTCCGAGAAGTGCAGGGAGTCTATCGGAGTCAAAATGTCACGATTGATGACAAGCACATCGAAGTGATCATTAGCCAAATGCTTCGCAAGGTGGAGGTGTCAGATCCGGGCGACAGCGATTTCTTGCCAGGCGCGGTGGTCGACAAGTTCAAGTTTCGCTCTGCAAACCAGGAGTTGGTGAAGGAGAAGAAACACCCTGCGATGGCCGAGCCTGTGTTGCTCGGCATCACAAAGGCATCACTCCAGTCGGATTCCATGATTTCGGCGGCGTCATTCCAAGAAACGACGAAGGTCCTTACGGAAGCGGCCCTCGGTGGCCGTCGGGACAACCTGCTCGGGCTCAAGGAAAATGTCATTCTTGGCAATATGGTTCCGACGGGGACGGGCTTCCGTCCACTCCAGCAGACTCGCGTGAGGCATAATGTCGAGCCGCCAGAGGTTTTTGTGGAGGATGAAGAACTGATTGAAGAGGCTTCGACGGCGCTTGGGATGGCAGAGGGCGTTCTGTGAGGTCTTTTCGCGGTTTGTCCGAAAGTTTTAAGGTCGCGGTCTTCTTGGGGTGTTGCTTGACGGGAAGGCACGCGCTTGGTGGAATGCGCGACTTGCGGGTTATTGTGAATCCACACTGTTTGTTGACGAGAAACTGAATGCCCACGATTAATCAACTGGTCCGAAAGGGCCGGAAGAAATTTAAGAAGCCGAGTAAATCGGTCATTCTTGGTAGCAACCCCCAAATGCGGGGTGTGTGTGTTCAGGTCAAAATCCAGACACCCAAGAAGCCCAATTCAGCGTTGCGAAAAATTGCTCGCGTTAAATTGAGCAATGGAAAGGAAATC
>JAZALG010000088.1:0-5801 GCA_036229545.1 Planctomycetota bacterium
CCGGAAAGTCCGATGACACCGCGAGAGAGTTTCGCTGACTTCACTTCCTCTCGAATGAACCCGACGAGCAGTTGCTCGACGAGAGGTGCATCAATCGTCAAAGCGTTCACGGGCAACACGGGTCAGATTTCCAAGGGTAACATCGAGTCGTTCGTCGCGAAGCATGGGCACGGCTTGCCGTCTTCGACGTAGCGATTCTGGGTCAAGAGTGATGGTTTGGATCTTGGCCTCCATGCCGAAGTCGAGGAGTTGGGATCCGTACGGGTCGATGACGCAACTGCCGCCGGCGAAAGACGTTCCGTCTTCAACTCCGCATCGATTGACGTAGATGGAGTAGACGTTGAAAGCAGAACTCTGCTGTCGAAGAAGATCACGCCAGGCCTGGGAAGAGCCCGCTTGGAGGTCCTGCGAAGGAGTTTCTCCCACGGTGATGCCACGAGCGGGTGAGGCAGAAGGAACGATGATCACGTCGGCTCGGTCTGCGAAGAGGCAGTAGGAGGTGGAGGGGTGCCAGACGTCTTCACAGGTCAGGATCCCTAATCTCCCGTACCGGGTGTCAAACGCAGCAACGACATCTCCTGCGCCCCAGTATCGTGCCTCTTCGAACATGGAATAGGTGGGGAGGTACACCTTGTGGTGGACATGGGTGATGGATCCGGATGAGAAGTAGGCCACAGCGTTGCGCAGTTGGCTGTCTTCCCCCTCTTCGATGTAGCCCACCACGAGATCCACTGAAAGAGATGCCTCACACAGTGCTTTCAAAACGGGGTGGTTCCTTTTCATGGCGACTTCGGGGGTGAGATCTCTCAGGACGTATCCCGTAAGGCTCAACTCGGGAAAGACGATGAGATCGGTCTCCTCCTCCTTGGTCGCCGCGATGACTTCCAAGTGAGCTTGGGCGTTCTTTTCGATATCGCCGAGCGTTGCGTCGCACTGGACGAGGGTGACGGTGAGGGGGGCTTTCATGAACTCCCCATTGTATCCACCGAGGCCTTCGGGGTCAGCCGGCGGGATGATGCAAATGGGGCATGAGGTCGTTGAGGGAAGTCAGGATATGCGGTTCATGGGGAATCGGGTGGCCTCGAACGAGCAGGTATGCCTCTATTCCTGTGGCCGTGGCTGCGAGCCAGTCGTTGGCCTCATGGTCCCCAACGTGGATGGTTTCTGAAGGGGCGACGCCCATCGCTTGTGCAGCGTGGAGGAAAAGACGGGTGTCGGGTTTGCTGTATCCCACCACGGCGGAGATAAAGACCTGCTCGAAATAGGGAGTGAGACGCAATCCGTCCAGGACTGGCGTGAGACGGTCTGACCAATTGCTCACAACAGCCAAGCGCATGCCCATCTCGGTGAGAGCATCTAAGGCGGGGAAGGTGTCTTCATGGACAATAAAGGCTTCGGGTCGAGAGAAATGAGAGGCGAGGCGGGAACGGAGAGCCTCGACGTCTGCTTCGGATTTTGCCCGCCGAAGGAGCCGGCGGACGAACTCAAAGAACCATCCTTCGCTGTATCGGAGATGGCCTTCGAAAACCTCCGGCATCTGGCCATGCTCTTCAGCACGCCAGAGGGCCATGACATCATCCTCAACCGCCACCCCCCCTTCTCGAAAGCAGTTGGCGTAAACCTGATCTCGCGTCTGTCGTCCGGTGAAAAGGGTTTCCCCCGCGTCAAGAAAGAGGACTCTTTTGTTCATTCTCGCAACCGCTCAAGCAGCAGGAGGCCTTGGGGGTGGTCCGGCTCCCTCTCGAGCAGGCCTTCGACTTCTTGAAGTGCTGTTTTGAGGTTCCCCAGCCTCCAGTTGCAGTACGCGATGCCGTACGTCACAAAAGGGTCGTCGAGAAACGCTGGTCTGACCTCGATCAGATGGTGGAGAGCTTCTTGATGCCTTCCGGCCTCTCCCTCTGCAATGGCAAGGGCGCGCACAATCGCAGGTTCGTTTGGATTGAGTGCGACGGCCTGCGCGAGAGCGTCGCTGGCTTCTTCGGGCCGGCCTGCACTGAACAGGACTTGGCCGAGATGGAGTTGGGCTTGGAGATTGTCGGGCTGGGCGTGTGCCATAGCCTTGGCGCGGATCAGGTCTTCTTGGGTGGGTCTGCTGTCTTTGGGCTGCTCGAGAACGGGTTCGTCGGGCGGACGCAATCGATCGGCGGTGATGTGCCAAGAACCGGCGATGCCAAGAAGACCGACGACAAAGACGATTCCCCTGCAGGCGATGCCCCCTGGAATGGAGAAGGCCTTGGGGCGGTCAAAGGATGCGGTGAAACCCAAGAGGGCTCCGAACAGCAGAGTGGTGACGAGAAATCGCAGGTCGGGTGACACAAGGGATAGAGCTAAGTGACCGGAGAGTCCGGCCATGGCTCCAACGAGAAGGAGGCGGTCTGTCCTGTCTTGAGGGAGTACACCCAGCAGAGATCGCCACCGTTTCACGACGATCCAGAGAAAGGTTGCGAATGCGGCGAGACCGATCGGGCCCAACTCCGCGAGAATTTGGAGGGGCTCGTTGTGAACGTCATTGATCACATGGGGGCCCTTGGGATAGTAGGCCAGAAGCCTCTCTGAGGCGTAGGGGGGGAACTCGATGTGGTATTGGCCAGGGCCGACTCCGCCGGGATGATCGTCGATCATGACGAGAGTGTCCCCCCAGATGGCTGTGTGAACTCGGGGGCGGGTGAGGGTGTCCCAACTTGCCAGGGCGAGGATCATGGCAGCCGCGGTGCCGACCAGAATGGCTCGTTTGCGGAAAGCCTGAGGCATCAAGAGGAGGCTGCCGATGAGAACGGAAAAGCCAAAAGCCCCCCATGAACCCAGGCTGCGTGTGGCGAGCAGCGCGGGAAGGCCGATGCCGGTGGCCAGCGCTCCCAACCACCGCCGGGGAGAGGTGTCGAACAGGGCAGTGACTATGCACAGAGGGAGGACAAGAACGAGAAAGGCGCCAAGGAAGATGGGATTCCCGAAATTTCCATAGGCCCGCTCTTGGGTTTCGAGGGGAATGCCGAAGAGGTCGGATAGATGGGCGGAGATGGCCAAGGTGGCCGCGGGAATGACGGACAGGCACAGGGCAGTCAAAAAACGTTGACGGTTTCGAACCTCTGTGAGGGTGACTGAGACAACCCAGAATGACAGGGCGAGGAGGACGAGCCGGCTGCACTCATCGAAGAGGAGCGTTGTGCTCGCTACCTGTCCCAGATAGGTCAGGCCCCATAGAGGCATGAGGAGGGCCAAGAAAATCACACTCGGCCACAGCACCCTCAACTGGCTTTCGATACTCGCCTGGAGCATGACCAAAGCTCCGGCGAGCAAAATGAGTCCTCTTCCCCAAACGGCTTTTTGCCTCAAGACCGCCTCGTCGGGTGCGAGAGCAACAGCCAACAAAAACGCAGCAAGGACAAGGCCTGTGCATGCACGGAGACGAGTCGCTTGAGGGGTGCTCATTTTGGGTGCTGAAGGGGTCGGTAATGTCAGGGTTGGTGGCACGTCAGCGTCTAGATAGCGGGAATGGTCATTTTCAGGTCATTCTCGTACCAAAACACCCTTCATCCAAGGTTTCCCGTCCAATCGTTGCGCTCCCTGAGGGCCTAGACCGTTGCACTATCCTGCTGTAGTCTTCATCTCTAGGATTATGGCCCAGTTTGGCCGGAAATTGCGATTCCGGGCAGCTCTCTCTCTCTTGGACTTTTCCTTTTTTGAATGGAGTGACGAAGCGGTCTCTCCTCAATCACCATGAATCAACATCGGATCTCCATTGGCGTTCTCGCCCTGATTGTGTGCCTTGCGCTCCCCACGGGGATTTTGAGCATGCTGGCGAGGCAGACGACCGGGTCTGAAATCGATCGCGCGAGTGCAATCATGGTGGCCCGGATTCAGTCGGTTCAAGAGTTGAGGGGCGTCGAGGGAAGCTTGATCGCCTATCGGGTTGAGGAAACGCTGTTCGGGCGAGGGAGTGGTTCTCGTCGACTGCAGACGATCAGGGCTCCAGGCCGTCCGACCGTTGGCGTGGGGGATGACGTGCTGTTTCTGCTCGCTGATGGGCAGAGGGAATTGGTGGGGACCTATCTCCTTAAGAAGCACGACCGCACTCTCGATTATGAAATTGCTGAGCCTGTGACAGGTCTTTGGGCTCAGAGGATTCCGGAGGATCGACGGAATGTTCCGCTCCCGGTTTTCCAACTCGCGGTTCTTGCGCGGAAGGGGCTTCTTCGAGAGCGCTCGACTGGGGATGAGACCTATGCCGGATCGGTCTCCGACCCCTATGAACCCAATGACAACCTAGGGGAAGCGACCCCCGTTGCCCTCGATCCTCCCCATCTCGTTACCGGGATGCCCACTGAAGTCACAGGGCTCACCCTGACAGAGAATGACGTCGACTTTTTCTCCTTTACCGGGAGCGGCTGGGGCCTTCTCCATGCCGAGACGCATGGCGTGACAGTGCCCGAGGGTGTGACATCTCCGCAAACCCCGGACACCTTGATGGGCTTGTTTGACGGAATGACCGGTGAGTTGCTGGCTCACGATGATGACAGTGGCAGTGGCACTCTTTCGAAGTTGGTCTTCCCGGTGGAGATCCCCAGTACCTATGCGGTTGCCGTGGAGAGTGCTCCGGACACGGATTTGGACTTTTCAGGGGACGAAGGAACAACGACGGGTTCATACTCGCTGTCCTTGGAACTCGAACTTGGGTCTTACATCAGCAACGCGGTGTATCCCGGTCTGAGCGCTGGCGTGTCCTCTGACGGTTCGTTCATTGAAGACCTGCTGGGCATCAAGGAGACGGGCGCCGAGGATGTCCTGCTTTCTGGTGTTGCGGCCGATGGTTGGGCATTGCAGTTTGACGTGGCGGGCATGGGACCGCGGGGTACGAGCCACATCTATGGTGGAGGTGGTGAGCAGTTGACTGACCCAGGCTTCACCAGTCCGCTGGTGCCAGTGTATTTTAAATTGGGACCGCTTGTGGGGTCGGCAGGGATGACCCGACAGGGCGAAGCTGAGATCGAGAACATCGTGGCTTTCTCCACTGACCCCCTCATGGGCGTGTCGGTCTTCATGGAATACGAACTCCATAGGGCTTCGAGGACCATCGAAGGGGAAATCACCTTTGATCCCACAACCCAAACTGCCGACCTGTCTAACGCCCTGTTCACGCGTGTCATGGATGTGGACCTCTTCGGGCGTGGGGACGACACCTTCTGGTGGACCTATGATCCCGCGTCACCGGTTCGGGCTTTCCCGGCTGATACGACGGTTCATGTCGGAAATCTCACGCCGCCAGCTTCCTCAAGTGGGTCAATGACCGGGGATCTCCAGGCTGCATTGGTCATCCGGCTAGGGTCTGACGACGGGCGAGGAGGGAACGAGCCAGAGTACAAGACGGCATTCTCCCTGGAATCGGGCTTAGGGACCGAATTAGAGGCATTGAGGATGGTCCAAGGCAATCTGCGTGCAGCTGGCTGTACGGCACTCGTAGTGGCGACGGATCAGGATCCCGTAACCAGAGAGTGGACGGCTTTCGGGGCGGGCCTGGGTGAATAAGGCGCATTAGACCCTCCTGGGTCTGATTCCACGCCGGACGGGTTACTGCGTTCCCAACGCGAAGAGCGTTGGACTGCCCACAGGCCGTTTTGCCTCAGGCCTGAAAAGGGCAGAAACCCTTTTTCTTATGTATCTAGACCGATATTTGCCTCTGCGTTAGGCTAAGCCCTCGGTTTGCTTAGCGGGAAAGGCGGGCTCCCGTGGCGGCCAACTGGTTTGAAGTACATGCAACGTTGATATCCCACACGCTTCGTAGGAATTCGCTCCCATGATGATCA
>JAZALG010000089.1:0-5233 GCA_036229545.1 Planctomycetota bacterium
ACCGAAGAAGGAATCATCATAAAATCGGGGGCGACGCCCGATTTCATCGAAGCCGTCGAGACGGCTACAAAGGCCTTAGGCCGGAGGCTTGGTCGTGGTCTTCTCCGAGGCGGTGGTGGAGGGTCGGGAAAAGTTCGTAGGGCCACATCGGCCCTTCGAGCCTTCAACCCAGACGCCAGGGATGCCGACTTGGACATGCTTGTCCAGGAAGGCACACCATGGGAACGACCAGCACTTCCCCGCAAGCCAGGACCATCTCGTGGCTTCGGCTTACGTTCCGGCAGACGCCTATTGCAAGGGCGCAATTGGGATGACGAAACCGATCTCGACACTCCAACCCCGGACGCCCGAGCAGAGGGCGTTGCCATGGACGAGCGCCCCCCGACCAAAGCACGCATGGGGGAATTCACGCGCGACGAATACGAGGCGTTCCTCAATGAACAGGCCCAGAAAATCATCGAGGGCTACGGAATCCAGGACGTAAGCGACCCGCTCTACCCCCATCCTGCCCTGACCGAGTTCTACAACTTCGACCACACCGAACTTGTACCCATCGATTTCTTCGATGACATGCCGGGCAACATCGGACCCGCAGCCAGCAACGGTTGGGATAACGAGGCCGCCACCCGTGCTGGAGAAATGCGGGATTACGAACTGAACGCCCCCATCATCATGGAGAAGTTGGACGAGTTAACAAAGGACATTCGCGCCAACGGCATCAAACATCCTTTGGTAGTTCAATACGACCCCGAAACTGGCACTCTCGCTCTCGATGAAGGAAATCACAGGCTGGCCGCTGCACAGCGACTGGGTATGAAAGTTGTACCGGTGAGGATGATCAAACAGCCTTCGTCCAAGCGAAGGGACATCCGTGGTCCCAGAAAAGAAATCCCCACCCAAACAAACAGCAGGGGCGATCTGGTCACGGCCGGGGGGGAACTTCTCGGACCCAGTTTCAGGCCGTCAGACATCGGCGTTAACACACACAATGGAACTCCCGAAATGAGAAGGCTGCAGATGCTGGTGGCTGCTCGCGGTGGGAGCAACCAACAGGCGGCAAGGAGAAAGCGGCGCTTCATCGAACGCATGGGTCCCGATGGGGGTTTGGAATCCACCAGAAACAGGTTTGATCTCCGGGCTGCCGGGGTGGCTCCAGACAGGGAGGGTGGCCAACGGATGCAGCGGGGGGTTTCTCGCACTCCTCAACTTGCTCGCGACGAGAGGGTTGTTTGGAATAGGGCAACGGAGGCTGGCCTCGCTAGTCGTCGGGCCGCCGATCTGCGTGGCCAAGGCTTCAATGAGTCAGAGGTCACCTCTCTCATGGATCCCCCCTCGATGGGACCAGCAGGACTGGCTTCCATGAGAACCTTCCATAGCCAAGACTCGCACAGGAATCTGAGAGACCTCATAGATGCCCGTGAGCAAATGCTTGACCTCTTAACAGAGAATCCGCATTTTGATGCAACCGTAGATTTCACCTACGACCCCGAGACCCGCACATACCCCGGCCTAGATGACTTTCCTGGTGGCATCAAGGCTTGGGATTCACTCATGGACGACTGGGATGCACTCAGGACCGAATACGACAGCATCCTCGGCGGGTTTAGAGAAGAGAATGAGAACCTCCACGACGCGCTCCAAAAGCGCGCGGACATACTCGGAGAACTAGCCGACTTAGATAAAGAGTTGGATAGAAACCTCGGATTTATCGAGGAATTGGCGCCCAGCCGAGCGGCGAACGGCGAATACCTCACAACAGAGGTCATCAAAGAGTTCTTGCTAAAAGATGACTATGACGGACTCCGGGCACTGTTCACTCCGGAATACATTTTGGAACGACACCAGAATCGCAGGGGCGATCCAGCAGGTGACTTCGAGGATCTGGAGATTGACGAATTTGAAGGCGTACCCCACTGGGAAGCATCCCTCAAGTACGGATGGCAATCCGCAAAGGACACCAGAGGAGACATTGAAGAAAAGGAACAGGAGCACTACAGCGCCGAAGAAAGCGTCGGCCAGCATGAACGGAACGGGAATAACGTAGTCCTAGAGGCTGCTGAGAAGATTGACAAATTTGACCGTAACATGCGGATCGAGACTCTGGACAATGACTCGCTGGTGGCAATTGCCGACGACCCGACACGACTGGCCGACCACCTCGTATACGGACAATCCCTGGAATCGCCACGGATAGACGCAACAACCGGGAGCCTGGAGGGGTTCACACCGACCGGTCAGGGCTTCCGATCGCAGCGGGGTCGTGGTCTGGGAGAAGACTATGACATACCCACGTTCAACAGCAGCGCCATCAGCCATGCGCATTACAGGGCAGGCGATGAGGAACTCGTGCTCACCTTCAAAGGGGGACACACCTACGTTTACGGAGGCATTTCTGCCGATAAGGCCGCCCTCCTGTTACCAGAACACACTTCCAGCCTGGGTGAGACTTTCAACAATCACATCAAGGGTTTGGAGTTGTACCTCATCAAGCCCGACGGCACAATTCTTGGCGGGTTTAACGGCATCCCAAGAGGACCGATAACCCTGGGCGAGAAACTAAAGAAAAACGCCGACAGGCTGAGGGACCACAGGGGACTCGACCGGGCGGAATCTAAGACCTTCGAGAAAGCCCAAGGCCTTCTCGATGGAACATTCCAAATGGCGTTCCCTGAGCCCGCAGACCGATCGCGACTCGTTGGTGAACTCAACCAACTAGCCGACAAGTTGTGGGCCGATGAAGAACCACACGCTGCAGGGCTCCTACGCGATGCCGCCGCAGCAATCAGGTCCGACCCCAGACGGCGCGTCAACGCCCACCACAGTGGCCGAATGGAAGTTTCTCTTTCTGAAGAAGAGGTCGGTGAAATCAGTGATGGTCTGAAGTCCACGCGAGCCAGATACGACGGCCATCCCAACATCGAACACGGTCTAGCCGCATACGATAAGAAACTCCGAGATGCTAAGGGCGGCAAAGTCAGTTTGGATTCTGCTGAGTACAATCAGATTCTCGAATCGTATGCCCGTCTTGACGCAATGGATCCGGATGGCTATTTCAAACCTGGTCGAGATGTTCTCGAAATGGCAGCCTTCTCCAAGAAGGGCAAATGGGTTTCCCCCAACGTTGCCAAGGACACGCAGTTCCCTGACAGGCCACACGGCTTTGCCTCACGGCGTCCCAACAATGGCGCACCTGCAGATATCACGCCACGACTTCAGGGCGACTTGGTTCATTGGGCACGGCAGCAGGGTGGTTTCCGTGTGGTTCAGGACTTGGTGCGACGTTATGACCGTGGCGGGGAACAGTTGTCGCCACGAGATTGGATTCGACTCCACGACTACTACGCGAACCACAGCCCAGCCGGCAGGGGGATGCTGCAGTACGGAGAACGTCGAGGTCTTCGGTCATCGAGAAAACGGCCCGACGCGGCCGAGAGCCTGGGTCCTGGACAGTCACGATTTATCGGACAGAAGTGGGAGGACGTTAGGCCAGAGAACTGGGATGAACTGAACCTCGAAGAGCAGGCGGATGAGTTGATAGTCAACCTCAATCCCCGCTCTGATCCGAACAAACCGCAACTCTTTGACTGGCCTCCTCCCGAGGAACGTCTGAGGTCCGCTGACTACGACCGGATCCTCGGCGAGGTGCTTGAACAGATCCAGACTCAGGAGGAACGAGTAAATCCGGATCTGGCTGTTGCTCGACGGCGCAGGGAGCGGAGGCAACGAATAGCCGATGCTGCCAAACCCGTCCCTACGATGCAGCGCCGTGAAGTACGAACTCAGGAAGATTCAGTCTTCAACGCCAACCGCCCGGGTTTTCAGCGAGGACTCGACAACGCTGACCCGGGTCCCGGTGGCCGACGGCGACGGATATTGGATCCCGAAGGCGGACGAGATATCGGAGATGAAGTCGGCAAGCCAATCACTTCTCCAGACGAACAGGCGGCCCTGGATCGTCGTCTCAGAATCATGGACTCTCTCGATGTGAACATCGGCACCAAGCGCAACGCGCTCGCGACCGCATCCATGGATGACAGGGCGGACGAATCTCATGTTGAATTTTGGGATTCCCTACAGGACACTATGGATGCAGATGAAGATTTGACGTTCGACATGATCGAACGAATGGGAATACAAATTGATGACTATCTCGAAGATCAGACCGGTCGCACATTAACCAGCGACGAGGACCGGAGTGTGACTTTCGCCAGTCGGTTACGAGAGCATGTTCTAACGATACGCGAGGAGTATGAGGAAGACAAGTTCATCAAGCGCGGCGATCCCTTCGTTGAGGACGTGGACGACACGGCCAGGAGATGGGTCGGCACGGAAGCAGCGCCCGAGGGGGACGACGCCCCAGACGACCCACAGGGAACCGCTCAGGTGTCGAGGGAATATGAGCCGGCAGGGAGACCCGAGCGGGGACCCGCCGAGCGACGAGACATGGAAACATCGCGGATCGCAGCCGACGCCGTTCGGGAAGAGCGCGGCCGTAAGCGGACGACCCGTGAGAGGGAGCGCGCCCTGGAAGCGTTACGCCAGCGGCCCGGACAGAGTGAGGATATAGACGACATCGAACTGGAAGGTGTCGTGGATCTGGGGGGCGCCTTCCGCTCCCGACGCAACATGGATGGCTTCGACTGGGAAGACAGGAGAAAGAAGCGGGAAGCCCGCCGAGTCGCTAAAGATTCGAGGCGCCTAGCCAGGGAGCGGTCGCGGGCAAAGGACAAGAGATCGAAGCGAGAAGAAAAGCGCCGTCAACAACGAGAGCAACGACGCGCAGAATTCGAAAATGAAGTTGCGGCTCGCGAGGCCGAAACTGAAGAAGAGTCGTTTGCGCGGAGGCGGGCTGAAAATGACGTGATGGGGCAGATGAACCCGGTTCGGACACCGTGGGGATTCTCTTCTCGACGTGATCGTGAGGGTATTGCTCCAATTCCCGATCATCCAGATGCGCCGCAACCTGGACAACGCGCTCAGGAGATAGCGATGGGGGGAGGAATCCCAGATGCGGCGCCAGAACCCGAGGATTGGGCCATTGGGCTGGACAGAACCAGAAGGGAAGCCCTCGCCGCCGCCAGAGAGTCCTGGAAGGCTAACAACCCAACGCCGGAGGATGTGGACCGGCTGGCAGGCGACGACTACGAAATAGATGCCCCCGCCCCCATCGACCCCGAGTCGTTGGCCCTGGGGTATGACGGCAATTGGGTAGTACGGAATAAAAACACCGGGG
>JAZALG010000090.1:0-5594 GCA_036229545.1 Planctomycetota bacterium
GAGAATCTTTGATGAAGTCCTCTTCGCAGTCCTTCTCAAAAAAGAAGTCGAAGATCACTTGGCAACGATCCGGGCCCAGAGGCAGGACCAGATTGGTGTCCAGAGCAGGGCCGTAGCGGTTGATCATGAAGTTTGGATAGAGAAAGGCGTAAAGAGCCCCCTCTCCGATCCGTCGCACTCCGTCCACCCCATGTTCGGCGCTCGCCTCTGCGGCCGCTCCGCTCGTTTGGATCGATGCCCGGTCCAGAATCTCCGTGTCGTAGGAGGAAAGATCGAGTTGGGCGTCCAAGGAGGGGTGAAGGGAAGCGATGTGATAGCCCCCGTCTAGGTAGTTGTCGCAGAAGACCTTCCAATTACAGTCGATGGTGTACTCCTTGCGAGCCGCCCAGGAGAGCCCCCCCCAATCCGTCCCATCCAGACGGTCCGCTAAAGGGCCCGCCTCTGCCGCAGGGCCCTTGCCAGGGGACCCTCCGTGAATGAAGACGAGAGGACCCCAGACCTCCATGGAAAGTGGAGGTAGCCCCTCTGGATCAAAGTCCTTGATGCCGCCGATGTCCGGCGCCGTGAGCAGTCGACCGTCCAGCCCATAGGTCCAGCCGTGGTAAGGACAGACCAGGGTGTCCGTCTTCCCGCAGCCCGAAGCGACGGGCGTCGCCTTGTGGCGACAGACATTCTTGAAAGCCCGAAGGGTGCCCTCTTCACCCACGACCACCACCCAGGGCTCGCCCGCCGTCTCTCCGGCCACAAAAGACTCCGGCTCGGTGAGTTGATCGACCCGTGCGGCATACTGCCAGGTCCCTCTGAAGACCGAGCGCCTCTCCAGGGCATAGACCTCCCCCTCGGTGTACCAGGTGGACGGAGGAGTCCAGGCCTGATCGAGGGGCAGGTCCCCGTCGAACTGTTCGATCTCCGCGCGGAGGCTATCTCGCGTCACCATCGTTCACCCACTCTCACCCTGAAGGGCAGCTGGTTTTCCAGAAGGGGGCTTGGGCAGGTGGTAAAGGGAGAGAAGGCGCAGGGGGGATGGTAGGCCCGGTTAAAATCGAGGACGACTTGCCCCTCTGAGTCAGGGGGATCGATCCAGAGAAAACGGCCTCCTCCGTAGGTCTCATCACCATTGGTCCCGTCGCCGAAGACGAGTAACAGACCCTCCTCAGGCTCGCCCGTGGGAAGCAGTTCCATCTCCATCCCGGCGAGAGTGACACGAATCGCACCGGGGACCTCCTCTTCGTAGGTGGTCCCCAGCACATTGGGGACATCGACCACGAGAGCCCTGTCGGCGGGAACAAACTCCCCGGTGACCCGCCAGGCGGGGTCAGCGGGAAAGGCGACGGTCCCCGAGAAGGACTGAAGAAGAGGGCTTTGCTCGTCCTGGACTCGCACCCCGAGCCAGTCCCCTCGCTTGATGATCCAAAAGGTGAGCGATCCGGCCTCGACTTGAGGGGGAGGTCCCTTCTCATCCGAGGCCATGACCGAAACCGAAACAGGAGACCCATCAAGTGTCACCTCCGCTCCAGGTTCGGCCGTAAAGGTCACCACGCCCCCTGTGAGCGTAAGTTTCCCCACCCGCTCAGGACCCCGCCCCAGGGGGAGGGGGATGTCGCATGCAGGGGACGAACCGATCGTCTGGGTTCCCTCCTCCAGCCAGAAGAGCCCCACCAGAGAGAGATAACCCGACGGAGAGCGAAGGGCCTGATCCCGCTCGACGCGCCAGGCCGAGAGATCCTCCTCAAAAGAGAGAGCCCCCGAGGGAGGGACCGCACATCCAGCAGCCACGAGGAGAAGGCCCAGAGAGCCGAAAAAGCGTCTTCTCACCGACATGGGTGCTCCTGATCTGTTGCTCTTCTCGGAGGGTTTCCCTCCATCCGGTATCCTATCGACGGAACCAGATCATACGGTCTCCTCTTATTCCACGGCCCCTTTGAACCTATGGCCTCACCCTCCGCAGAACCCTACACCCCCACTCATCCGATCCGGATTGTCTCGGCGGCTTCGCTGTTTGACGGCCACGATGCGGCCATCAACGTGATGCGACGCATTCTCCAGGCTTCAGGCGCGGAGGTGATCCACTTAGGCCACAACCGGTCGGTGGCCGAGATCGTCAACTGCGCCATCCAAGAGGACGCCCAGGGGATCGCCATGACCTCCTATCAGGGCGGGCATCTGGAGTTCTTCAAGTACATGCACGACCTCCTGAAAGAACGCGGAGCCGACATCCGCATCATGGGAGGCGGAGGGGGCACCATCCTCCCCGCCGAGGCCGAGGAGTTGGAGGCCTACGGCATCGCGAAGATCTACTCCCCCGATGACGGAAGAGAACTGGGGCTCCAGGGGATGGTCAACGACCTGCTCCAGCGCTGCGACTTCGCCACGGTCGTGCCCCCCCTCGATGAAAGAGTCCCCCTCCTGCCCGAGAAGGACCCCCGGGACATCGCCCAGTGCATCAGCCTGGCAGAAAACCATCCCGAGGCCATGGAGGCGATCCGACCCGCCCTGGGAGCCATCCTTTCTGAATCCACAGCCCCGGTCTTAGGGGTGACGGGCACGGGAGGCGCGGGCAAGTCGACCCTCGTGGACGAAATCATCCGGAGGCTCTTAGCGGATCGCGACGACGTGACCATCGCGGTCCTGTCGGTGGATCCATCCAAGCGGAAGACCGGCGGAGCTCTCCTCGGAGACCGCATCCGCATGAACTCCATCCACAACAGCCGGGTCTACATGCGGTCTTTGGCCACCCGCCAAAGCAATGCCGCCCTGTCCCGCCACGTCGCCGACGCTATCGACATCTGCAAGGCGGCCGGATACAGCCTCGTCATCGTGGAAACCTCGGGCATCGGTCAGTCCGACAGCGAGATCGCCGACCACGCCGACACCTCCCTCTACGTCATGACGCCCGACTACGGCGCGGCCACCCAACTCGAAAAGATCGACATGCTGGATTTCGCCGACGTCATCGCCGTCAACAAATCCGACAAGCAGGGAGCCGAGGACGCCCTGCGGGACGTCCAGCGGCAGTACCAGAGAAACCACAAGCGCTTCGACGACGAGGCGGCGGACATGCCCGTCTACGGCGCCATCGCCTCCCAGTTCAATGACGAGGGGACCACCACGGTCTACAGGGCCGTCATGGAAGCCCTCGCGAACAAGACCGGCGCCGACCTGTCCGCCCCGTCAGAAGGCGGACCGGCCAGCACCGTCTCCCCGGCCGTCATTCCCCCCGAGCGCACCCGCTATCTGGCGGAGATCGTCGAGTCGAACGAGAAGCGCAAGGACTTCATCGACGAGCAGACGGCCATCGCCTCCAGGCTCTACCAACTAAAAGGCGCCCTTGAGGTCCTCCGGCAAGAGGATGACCCCGATCCGAGCGCCAACCTCTTCGACGTCGCGCCACGAGACAATGACCCCGTCGCGGCCGCCGAGATCGTAGAGGCCTTCGTCGGCTTCACCAAGCGGCTCGACCCCGCCTGCAGGGAGAAGATGGAAGGCTGGCCCGCGCTCAAGGCCTCCTACGAGGCCGACACCCTGTCCTTCGAGGTCCGGGGGAAAACCCACGAGCATTCCCTCACCAGCGAGACCCTGTCGGGTCTCATGGTCCCCAAGATCTGCCTGCCCCGCTACGAGGACTGGGGCGACATCCTGAGGTGGCTGCTGACCGAGGCTCCCCCCGGCCAGTACCCCTTCACGTCGGGGGTCTTCCCCATCAAGCGGATGGGCGAGGATCCAGCCCGGATGTTCGCCGGGGAAGGAGGCCCAGAGAGGACCAACAAGCGCTTCCACTATCTTTCCAAGGGCCTGGAGGCCAAGCGCCTCTCGACGGCCTTCGATTCGGTCACCCTCTACGGGGAGGACCCTGACAGCCGCCCGGACATCTACGGAAAGGTGGGCAATTCAGGGGTCTCGGTGGCCAATCTGGACGACGCCAAGAAACTCTACTCAGGATTCGACCTTTCCGACCCCAAGACATCGGTCTCCATGACCATCAACGGCCCGGCTCCGATGGTTTTGGGCTTCTTCCTCAACGCCGCCATCGACCAGAGTTGCGAAAAGTACATCCACGAGCAGGGGATGGAGAAGGAGATCGAGAAGAAGATCGATCAGATCTACGAAGCCAAGGGCATCCCCCGTCCCGCCTACCGGGGAGATCTCCCCGCCGGGAACGACGGCCTGGGCCTCTTCCTCCTGGGGGTGACCGGAGATCAGGTCCTTCCCGAGGAGACTTACGAGCAGATCAAGGCCGACACCCTCACCCGCGTTCGGGGGACGGTCCAGGCCGACATCCTCAAGGAGGATCAGGCCCAGAACACTTGCATCTTCTCCACCGAGTTCGCACTGAGACTCATGGGAGATATTCAGCAGTACTTCGTGGACCAGAATGTGCGGAACTTCTACTCGGTCTCCATCTCGGGCTATCACATCGCCGAGGCCGGGGCCAACCCCATCACCCAACTGGCCTTCACCCTGGCCAACGGCTTCACCTACGTGGAGTACTACCTCTCGCGGGGCATGGGGGTAGACACCTTCGCCCGCAACCTCTCGTTTTTCTTCAGCAACGGGATGGACGCGGAGTATTCGGTCCTCGGCAGAGTCGCCCGGAGAATCTGGGCCCGGGCCGTGAAGAACCTCTACGGGGGCAACAGCCGCAGCCAGAAGTTGAAGTACCACATCCAGACCTCGGGCCGGAGCCTCCACGCCCAGGAGATCTCCTTCAACGACATCCGCACCACCCTCCAGGCCCTCTACGCCATCTACGACAACTGCAACAGCCTCCACACCAACGCCTACGACGAGGCCATCACCACCCCCACCGAGGAATCGGTGCGGCGTGCCCTGGCCATCCAACTGGTCATCAACCGGGAATTGGGCCTGGCCAGGAATGAGAACCCCCTCCAGGGTTCTTTCGTCATCGAGGAGTTGACGGACCTCGTCGAAGAGGCGGTCATGGCCGAGTTCCTTTCCCTCAACGACCGGGGCGGGGTCCTGGGCGCCATGGAGCGGATGTACCAGCGCAGCCGCATCCAGGAGGAATCGCTCCACTACGAGTCTCTCAAGCACAGCGGGAAACTGCCCGTCGTCGGGGTAAACACCTTCCTCGATTCCAAGGGATCTCCCACCCTTTTGCCCCGTGAGGTCATCCGCTCCTCCAAGGAGGAGAAGGACTTCGCCATCTCCTGCCGGGACGCCTTCCACGCCCGGAACAAGGAAGAGGCCCCCGCCTCGCTGGAACGCCTGGCCGAGGCATCGGTCACCGGCCAGAACACCTTCGAGGCCCTCATGGAAGCCTGCAAGGTGGCGACCTTGAGCCAACTCAGCAGGGCTCTCTACGACGTCGGGGGGCAGTACCGACGGAGCATGTGAGGGGACAGGAGGCTCCTAGCCGTCTTGGGCCTCTTCGAACTCGGCGAGGCGCCGATCCGCATAAGGGTGGCAAGAACAGACCCTCGGAAGGCCTCCCCGTCGGACAAGGCTTGTGGGCTTCCGCCATCGGTCATAGATTCGGCTCCGTGAACTGCGCCTCCACCACCCTGATTTCCATGGCATGCCTGATCGGCAGCGCTACGGCTGCGTCGGATACCGACGAAGATTCCAAGATCGTC
>JAZALG010000091.1:0-39520 GCA_036229545.1 Planctomycetota bacterium
GGTGCGGGTCAGATGACCGGCGATCTGCAGACCGCCATGATCATCAACAATGACGACGGGGGTACCACGACCAACAGGATGGCCTATGCGATGACCTCGGGCTGGACAACGAGCCCGTCGGGTATCCCTGCGTTCCTCGCCCTGCGTTTCGTCAACCTTCAATTGCTTGGCGAGGGATGTACCACCATTTGCATTGCTGTGGATCAGGACCCCGACACGGGACTCTGGGCTGCCTTCGGCGTTGGTCTCGCCGAGTGAGCGTAACGGCTCTCTCGTAATCCCTCAGCCCGTTTCTGACAGGAACCGACGCGGCTTCGGTTCGCTGTCCGTCTGTTGCCCTCGTATGCGGGTATGAGTAGTTTAATGCGCATGAATGACTCGTCGCCATTACCCATTCTTCCCGATGGATGGGAGAGGCCTTCTGGGTATACCCACGGCTGGAAAGTCCCCGAAGGACGCAGCATTCTCTTTGTGGCCGGACAGGTTGGCTGGGATGTAAACGGCCAGTTCGCCAGTGAATCATTTGCGGAGCAGTTTGGGCAGGCTCTCGTAAACTGTATCGCCGTTGTTTCCAAGGCGGGTGGCAGTGCGCAGCACATCGTGAGACTTACGGTCTTCTGCCTGGATCGCGATCAGTACCTCGCCCAACGTGAAGAGTTGGGCAAGATTTGGCGATCCGCCATGGGATCTCACTATCCCGCGATGACGGTCGTGCAGGTGTCTTCTTTGATGGAAGACGAGGCTCTTGTCGAAATCGAGGCGACAGCGGCTCTGCCAGCGGTAGCGGAGTAAGGCTCATGGTGCGTAGCACTTGGGCAGAACAGAGACAGCGGCAGGGAGTCCTCAAGGGGCTGATCGAACAGGGGAAGCTGGAGAATCAGTCCCACCTCGTTGCTCTGTTGGCAGAGAAGGGTTTTGTGATCACCCAGTCCAGCTTAAGCCGTGATCTTTCGGCGATTGGCGCACAGAAAATTGATGGTCATTACCGGATCATTCCCTTTGGAGAGGGGGCCGACAGGGAGGGAGAGAAATACCCCAGCCTGAGCGAACTGCATCCCTTTGTTCGTTCTTATGTCACGACAGGGCCCCATCTCGTGGTTGTGTCGACGCGTTCCGGTTTGGCTCAGACCGTAGCTCTTGCCTTGGATGAGATGATGATGCCGGAGGTTGCGGGCACCATTGCGGGGGACGACACCGTTTTCGTGGCGACTGTAACTCGCCGAGCCCAAGTGAATCTGATCAGGCGCTTCGAGATGCTGTTGCCTTCGCCGGAGGACGAGGCATAGGCCCGAACGCTTTCGGAATGGAAGGGAATGCCAAAATAAAACGCCCGCCCCGGAATCCCGGAGCGGGCGTTTCAATGTTTAGATCTGGTTCTTGAAGATCAGTCGCCGGCGAGTGTCCAACCTGTCCATCCGAAGGCCACTGATGATGCGAGGTCCAAGACCTGCCATGTATGGACTGTTCCAGACATGCCAAGACCTGCCCCCATCGTCATCGAGCAATCCCACCAGTCGGAACCGGAGTTAAAGCCACCAAGGAATCCACCAAACTCTCCTTGGAGGGCACCGGAACCGATACCTAAAGCGGAAAAGTCCGCGTAGTCAAAAACACCGACGCGAGCCCAATCCGTCATCTTCATGTGGGCGCCGAACTTGTAGTCCAGCCCAACGTTTCCATCAACAGTTTCCCAGGCATCAGCAAAAATGCCGGGAATCCATCCTTGGAAATCCAAACCCGCTGCTGGAGCGGGAGTATCACTGGCTGGCACCGCAGAACATCCCACGGCGAAAGCCAAAGCAACGCAAAGGAAAATCCTCACTTTCCTTTCCTCCTCGAGTTTTGCTCAGCCGCCGTAGGCGCGCGCCTTCGGCAGTGCATGCCGTTCGACATGCAATCCATGGGAACATAGATGGACAGGCCGAATGCTTCAAAGGTCTTTCGCAGAATGTTTTTTTAAAAAAAGAAGATATTTGAGGAAGTGCTAAAGAAGACCCCTTTTGAAGCCGAAGGGCACCTATTGTGATGTGTTTAATTCGCTCATAAGTTGCAAAATCGCAGTGCATTTAAGAAATCGGGGGATTTTCGTCGAAAGAAGTGGGCAATGTCCCCTCCCAATCCATCGTTTACTCCACAGATAGATCCAAATGCATCAGTCCAAGTCCTGGCTGGTGGAATTCGTATCACGTTCGACACAAACGCTGTCGAATGCGTGGATGACATTGGCAATCCCGTCGTTGTTCCTGGGGCCACGTCCTGGTGTTGCGGACTCGTTCGGTGTGGTGGGAGGTTGATGACTCTGCTCGATGCGGGGCTTTTGTTCGGGCATCGGCCGTGTAAAGCGAGGTTTCTCGTTGTTCTGAAAAACCTTCCCGTCGAAACCGCCCTTGCTGTTGACCAGATTCTTGTCGATGGGGCATCTCCGTCAGAAGCGGATGTCATCCTCAATTCAGAAACCCTACGGGATCACCCCGCTTTTCAGCCGGGCGCTGCCGCCGCTCCAGGGGCCGTCCTCGTGGAGGACCCGTCATGAAATGGAGCACCTGGTTGAATCGATATACCTCCATGCGTGGAAGGTTGAGCATTCTGATCATCGGGTTTTTGGTCACTCCTGTTGTTGTGACGGCTTTCTTCGTCGCCCAAGCCGTAGGGAATGAGGAGCAGAGCCGCGTTGATGCGGCGGTGTCGGGTTTGGAAACTGCCGTCGAACTGCGCCTGTCTGAAGCCGCTAGCAGCCTGAGCCAACTTCTGGATGGTTCTCTTTCCTCGATGGCGATGCGTGCAGCACGCTTGGATGGGCCTCTCAAGAACGGAGAGATCGATCCCTTCGAGGACTGGTCTCCCGCGCTTCGGCCCACCTACGTTGGGTTTGTCAGTGCCTCTGGTTCTGTGACTCCCCCCCTTCCCGCTCCCCTTGCTGACCGCATCATGACGGCGCTTGGTCGGGGAGAGCCTGTGCAGGGGCACGAGGCTTTCGAGGATTCCTCCGAAGTTTCTCCCCACCGGCTTGCTCAGGTGGTCATCGAGCCGATTCGCAACGGGAATTCGATTGTCATGATCCGAGACGTTTCTGGTGCCTCGGGAGCTGCTCTTCTTTCGAGCCTCCCTGCTGGACGGCTACTGGATCGTGCCCTGACGGTGAAGGGGACGCCTGTGGCGGTTACGGGAAGCGGCCTGGCACCCGATCGTTTGTCTGCACCCTGGCTTGCCCCAGGAAGTTGGGAAGTTGCCGCTTCTTCGAAGGGTCGCCAACTTCCTCCTCATCGAGTTTGGGAGGGATTGCACTACGCGACCGTACCGCTTCTCAACCTCGAGGGCGCACCGGTCGGCATGATGGCCCTACGAGCCGCACCGGATGATGTTTTGCCCTTCTGGGCGCGGTTTGGCGATCGTCTTCCGCTGCCCCACCTGCTGAACACTGTCGTGGGCTGGGTCGCCATTGTTGGTGTTTTGATCGCCATCTTCATGGGGATGCTTGCGCCTCAATGGATTTGGAGCGATATCCGACAATCGACGAATCAGATTTCAGAAACCGTACAGCGGTTGCGCCATATTGCGGGTCGGAATAAGACCGCTCTTGCCGAACAGGCAGAAGTCGTAAGAACCTTGGATGATTCTTTCAGCAACCTGAAGGAATCCTCTCTGGCCATCGATGCTTCGGCTCAATCTCTCGCTCGAAATGCCCAGCAGTCCGAACAAGTTTCTCATTCTGGAAGCGAGAGTGTGGAAATCGCGGAGCGTTCCATGCTCGACATGCAGAATCGTGTGAGTGACGTGACGGAGTTAATGGAGCACCTCGGTCGCCACGCCCATGAAATCGATCAGATCCTCGAATACGTCCATCTCCTCAATGCCGGGACAAAGAAACTGTCTGTAAATGCTGGGATTAAATCCCATGACCAGGAAGCAGCGGCACGGCAACTCGCCCTGGTGGCACGGGAGGTTCGAGATCTTGCGGCTCAGGGAATGGACTACACCGATGACATCGAACGGCGTGTCTCGGAGATCAAGTCGTCTTCGGATAACACCCTGGCGGCCTCTCGAGAAGGTCGAGAGGAAGTGCGGCGATGCTTAGAGACTTTCGGTGAACTTCAGGTTTCCTTTGGCCGGATTCTTCATTGGATGGAAGAGACGACGGATTTTGTTCATCGCATCGAGGGCAGCACGGGACGGCAGTCGGATTCGTTGAACGATGTCTCTGTAAGCGTTTTGCGTCTTCAAGAGCGGGCGACGGAATCTAAGGAGAGTTTTGAAGAGGTGGAAGAGGCCATCGCTGAGTTGGCCACCCTTGGTGAAGAGATTCGAATGCACTGGAAGGTGGGATGAAGACTTCAACGCAAGATCCCACCCTTCTCAGAGTTTTTGAGACGGAAGTAGAAGACTCCGTTGACCGGATTCATTCGGCTCTTTTTCGATTCGATCGGAGACAGGATCAGGGGGATCCAATCCCGGAAGAAGTGTTTCGTCTTTTCCACGGATTAAAAGGGTCGGCCCGAGTCATGGGTAATGAACAAGCAGCCTCCCTCGCTCACGCAGCCGAGGATCGGTTGCAAACTTGGGAGGGGTCGGCGAGGCCCGATTCTTCTGAGATTGAGATGTTGGTCAGCGCTGCTGAACAACTTCGTGAAATCGCCCTCGATCCTGAAAATTCTGACATCCAACTCAGAGCGCGCCACATGGCTTCACGCCTACGTGCGTCCAAGAGTTGTCCCGCTCCAGAGGAAAAGGAACGTTCACAACGCAGCCGAAAAATAAGCCCGCAGAAGACCCCTTGGGTCTGTGAGTCATCTCAGGAACGCGACACCGTGACTGTTCGACGTGAGCCCTTCGATCGCGTTGTGGACGGTGTCTCAGGACTTCTTTCTGACGCCTTTGCAGCAGAACGGTGTACAGAGGGGTTGACGCGAGTCTTGCACCATCTGGTCAAACTGCCCGCGGACACAGGACTTGGACAGGAGTTTGCGGCAATTCGCAGGGAACTTCGCAAGGTCACCCACTCGGTGCGTGATGTGGCACGTCTTGTCCATGAACACGCCGGACAACTCGCCGGCCATGTTCGCCATATGTGCGGTGTCCCGGTACGAGGGCTCTTGGTTCACTTGGAACGCACGGCTCGGGATGCCGGCCGATCGTTAGGTCGGAGTGTTCACCTGAACTTTGATCAGGAGATAGAAGATCTTCTTCTTGACGGGGATCTTGTCGAAGGACTCAAGGAACCGCTGGCCCATATGATTCGCAATGCGGTCGATCATGGAATCGAACCGGCTTCGGAACGTCGGCACTGCGGAAAACCTGAACGAGGCGTCATTCACCTGGGATTCACCGTTCGGAGCGATGTCGTAGAAATCGAACTCAGGGATGATGGCAGAGGTCTGAATCTGACGGCTTTGCGTCTGCACCTTGGATCCTCGGCCGATAGCCTCACGGATCGTGAAGTCGCAGCGGCGATCTTCCATCCCGGCTTGTCGACAAAGAATGAGGCGAGCGAGATTAGTGGCCGGGGCGTGGGATTGAGCGCAGTGGCAGCCATGGTTGCGGATCTCCGTGGACAACTGAGCGTCGATTCGACTCCCGGTGAAGGGACAACCTTTCGTCTTGTCCTGCCTCGAAATCTTTCTGTCCTCAAGGGCCTTGTTGTAGAGGTCTCAGGAGTGCGCTGCGTCATTCCGGCACATGGCATGGAAGAGGTGGGTGACCGCACCGGAGGCGAGCATTCTCTGGCAAGGATTTTTGGATTGCCAGAAGGCAAACCTGCGGCAAGAGTCCGCCTGAAGGGTCGCACCGGTACGGTGGACGTTTCTGTGGATCACATTGGCAGTTGTCTCGCTGAGGTGATCAGCCGTCCGCTTTCGAGTCATCTGGGTGCAGTCCCCTTTGTTCAGGGGGCAGCCATTTTGAGTCGAGGAGACCTGGCTCTTGTTCTGGATGCAAGGGGTCTTGCCGACCGGATTCTCGGGGCGAGTGCGTCGGACGGTTCTTTTCCCCAGCAAGATCGACGCATTCTGGTGGTGGACGATAGCGCGACGATGCGTGCCCATCTCGCTCAGAGCCTCCGAGCACAGGGATGGGAAGTGGAACTTGCCTCAAGTGGAGAAGAGGCCGTGGAGTGCTTTCGAACCCAGGGCGTTTCAGCTGTGGTCACCGATATCCAGATGCCTGGGGGCGACGGTTTTGAAGTTCTGAAGGTCGTCGCTCGTCGAGTGCCGACCTTTGTGGTGACGAGTTATCCTTCCGAAGTGGACCGAGGACGAGCGCTTGCTCTGGGAGCGAGAGAGTACCTGACGAAGTCGGAGGCTGTTTGCGGGGAAGTGGTGGATCTGCTGGCCTCCCTTCTTCCGACATTTCAGGGTGCAAGGTCATGACGACTCAGATTCTGATTGTTGACGATAGCGCTACCGTGCGCGCCTATCTCTCTGGGGTGATTCAAGATGCTGGCCTCGAAGCTGTTGCTGTTCGTGATGGACTGGAAGCGCTTGACGTCCTCGGTCCCGGCCACAGAGTTCATGTTGTTCTGACGGATCTCTTTATGCCGCGCATGGATGGTTTTGCCCTGGTGGAGTGCATTCGAAATTCGGAAAGGCTGAGGAGCCTTCCGATCATCATGCTCACCCATTCACAAGCAGGTGAAGACCAACTGATCAATCTGAAAGCAGGGGCGAATGACTTTATTCGTAAACCGTTCGATGACACGCTCCTGATGACCAAGGTGGAAAATCTCGCGGCCTTGAGAAAGAGCCAACTCGAGGCGGAGGAGGCAAGTTGGACAGATGCCTTGACCGGGATTACGAACCGTCGTTTTGGTGAGATCCGGCTTCAAGAAGAGATTGACCGGACCAGTCGGCATGGACAGGCATTGGCAGTCGCATTGCTTGATGTCGATCATTTTAAGCGGGTGAATGACACGCTGGGTCATAGCGTGGGAGATGACGTGTTGATTGCACTGGCCGAGGCCCTCACTCAAGCCACCCGTTCTTCGGACATCCTGGCTCGCTGGGGGGGGGAGGAGTTTCTCATGGCGTTTCCGGGCACCACTCTTGAAGAGGCCGCGTCGATTCTTGACCGTTTTCGACGTTGTCTTGCTGACACGCCTATTCCAGTCAAGGCGCCCGGAGTCAGGGACTTGCGAATCACGATGTCCGGCGGTGTCGCTCTCTTCGAACCCAATGAGCCGGTCCAAGATTTGATCGAGAGGGCGGACCGTGCTCTCTATCTGGCGAAGGAGGAAGGCCGCAACCGTTTATCGATCTGGAAGGCGGGCGATCTCCGTCCCACGGGCTCGACCTGCTAGTTGTCGCGAGGAAGGTGCCCAGGCCTCATCGTATTCCAAGATGTTCTGGGCAGGGGGCTGCCGTCGATGTCGGATAGGCGGACCTGAAGGTTCATCGACCCTTCGGCTTCTCCATGTTCTTGTGCGACTTTGATGAGGAGGACATCAAAGGCGCCGGTCAACTGAACGACTGACCGGACGGTGCCCCAAGTCCCGCTCGGAGGAGATGGGGCATCAATGACGAGTTCACCTTCAAACCAGACCCTGGCGCGTCCGCGGTGTGACACGTGGAGGACGGCCTGCGTGTTGGGCCACCCGATGTCACTTTTTTCCCTTTGAACCAGGCTATAGACGTAGCCCATAGAGGGTGGGGCGCGGTCATTGAAGAGGGTGTCTAACGGGAGAATGGGTTCCGTCGAGGAAAAGCCCCTCCATGTCCGTCGTTGTAAGCGTTGCCCAGTGAAGACTTCTCGAAGATTGGCTTCTCCGAGCCGATCGACCTCAAAGTCTTGTGGGTCTTGTAGCCCCCATGAACCTGCGACAAGCCCCTTGTCGAGAAAAGGAACTTGAGGTGACGGTGGAGAGGTGATGACCTCTCGCGCGCAGGACACGAACAACAGGCAGGACAGCAGTCCCGCTCCGCTCACCCTCCGTATTGAGCTCAGGCGAGTGCCTCCTCGAAGAGCGGAACCTCCTTGAGTTTTCCAGACTGCCCGAAGAAACGGACCGGGTTGTCCCACACCAGACGCTGGACCTGCTCTTCTGGGAAGCCGCTTTGCATCAGGAGTACGCAGAGTTTTGGCACCGTGAGGGGGTCGGAGGGTCCCCAGTCGGCGGAACTATTGACGAGCATGCGGTCGGTTCCATACTCCTTCAGGATATTGACGGCACGTTCGGGAGAGAGTTTGGTGACCGGATAGATTGTGAACCCTGCCCAGTATCCGGCTTCCACGACAGCGTGGACGGTTTCTTCAGTGCAATGATCAATCTCAACGAAGTCTGGATTGATCCCCACGTCGCGGCAATTTTCGATGAGGCGATGGGTCCCCTCGAGTTTGTTCACGTGTGGAGTGTGAACCAGCACGGGCAAATCGAGGGTCTTGGCCAATTGCAATTGCTCCAAGACAACCTCCTCTTCGACGTCGTCGATGCTGTCGTAACCGATTTCTCCCAGAGCAGGGCACATGGGGTGTTCAAGGTAACGGGGGAGCTCCGCCATGACGCGCTCCCGGATCGCGGGGGTATGGGCTTCCTTCGGATTGAGCGCGAAGGTGCAGTGATACTGGATCCCAGCCTTTTCTGCCCGGGTGTGTTCGAAGCCCAGGAGGTGGTCAAAGTACTCAAGGCAGGTTTCGGGATGTTTCCGCTCGTGTCCGAGCCAGAACCCACCGGGTTCGAGGAGAGAACGAATGCCGGCGGCCGCCATCTCGGCATAGTCCCGAGTGTTGCGGGAGTACATGTGAATGTGGGGTTCAAAGATCTTCATGGGTGCCTAGTCAGAGAAAAAGAAGGTCGACTCAATAGGCTTTCATTCTATCGGTCGACGGTTGCCCCGTCCCCTGCTGACCGATTGTCGAGGACAATGGAGAGGTTTCGGAGCAGGCCTGACTTTCGCGTGCGCTCGAGAGGTGTTGAGCCAAAATGACGCTTGAAGGCGGTCCTGGCCTGTTCCTGCAGAATTTCTGGAGTGATGTCGGACAGGTCAGGCCTCAATTCGAGGGGTGCGGGAGTTCCCTCTCGATTTATGGCAGAAGGTTGTGCCGGAAAAGGGCAAGCCGTCAAGCAGTCGTCACATCCGAACGCTCGGTGCTCCATGGCTTTGGCCCATGCATCGGGGATAGGGCCTCGGTGTTCAATCGTCCAGTAGGAGAGACAGCGGCGTGCGTCGAGTCCGCGCTGTCCGTCGAGGGCTTCCGTGGGGCAGGCCTCAATACAGGCCGTGCAGGTACCGCAGCGATCGATTGCCGGTGCATCCGGTTCGATGATCGCATCGGTTAAAACCTCTCCGAGAAGTGTCCATGGGCCATATTCCTCGTCGAGGAGAAGGGTGTTTCGTCCAATCCACCCGAGGCCAGATCGTGCCGCGAAAGCGCGCTCGGAAAGGGGGGCACTGTCGACGCAGATACGTGTGGTGATCCCCGGCAAGAGGTCTTCCATTTTTTTAACGGCTCGGTCGAGTGCGGATCGCATCGTTCGGTGGTAATCCTCGGCGCAGGCGTATCCGGCGATGGCCTGATCTCCCTCGGTCCGCGGATAAGCAACGGCGACACAGATGACAGAAGCCGCCTTATCGAAGAGGGTCGCGGGATCGGACCGGTCGGCGGTGGCTCGCGCCATGTATTCCATGGATCCGTGGGCACCTTTTGAAATCCACGGAGAGATTCGGTCTTCCACGGGGTCTGCTGAAGTAAAGCCGACTTTGGCGAACCCCTCATCGAGGAAGAGGGATCGGAGTGTATCGCGTGTTTGTCTCGTGATCTGTTTTGGCATCGTTCATGCTCTGGAGAGAGACCTGTGTACCATGAGCAGCCATGATTCGGTGCTTCGCTTTGCTTTCCGTGCTGATCGGGTTGTGTCTTCCATCCTGCGGCAAGAGGGTGGGCAACGAGGGTGACGCCCCATGGCCGATGCACCTCTCCTCTCCGGGCGTGACGGGCACTTTGGTGTTGCCCCGAGCGGGAGATGGCCGGGTTCTCCTTGCAACCTGGGACCTCTTCCACTGGATTCCGGATGGTCTTGCCCCCTGGGGGCCAGCGGTTGTCATCATGCTCGATCCGAGCACCTATGACGGATCCTTTGCCGTCTGCTTTCCGGTGGATGAGGAGATCGATTTTGTCGCTTCTATTGAAGAGGTCCTCACCGCTGAGCGAATCGATGACTACAGAATCCGCCTTTCTACCAACCCTGAGAGTCATCTCTGGCGGGCCTGGCGGTTTCTTGGAGCTCTATCGAAAAGTCCGCCTGAAGCGATGGCAGCCATGGTCGCCATTGCCGGAAACAAAGGGCGTTCGGAATCCGTGACCTGTTATGTCGCCGTGCAGGATGGATGGGGAATGGTCGCTCCGGCGTTTGAGGCGCTTGGCGTTTGCCAAACTGCTTTGGAGCAGATGCCTGGAGTGTTGGCACTGCGAGACGGGCCGGCCCCGGTTGGAGCACCCGCTGTCCTTACCCTGGATCTGGGACGACTTCGAAAGGTCCATCGAGAGCGATTCGCTATGGTTGAGGAGTGGGGTCGCTTTGTCGTGCAGGCCGGGGGGATGGCAAATCGCCAGGAAGAAAACTCTCTGGGTGATCGTGCCATGCGATGGGGTGCGGTGTCCTCGGCTCTTGAGATGATCGGATGGAGAGATTGGAAAGGGTTGCAGTTGCTCATGCCGTGGAATACGCCGGCGGCTGGCCCGTCGCCTCCGCCAGGGACGGCTCTCGATGAAAGTGGATTCGCCCAGGCGGTCCTTGCTCCCTTGGAATCCTCGTCGTCTTTGCATTGGTCATTGGATAGTGGAGAGGGTTCCTCTCTTGAGCCTCTCCTTCAGAGTTTGGCCCCCCTCCCCCTCCGTCAGCAGCACAACCAACGCGCCCCTCTTCTGGAAGTGTCTTTCCGTCCTGAGTCACTCGGGATGCTTGCTGGATGGATTCTGGAATTTGCGGACCTCTTCGTCGAGGAGGGGGATGACAAGTGGGGAGATGTCGGGGGGGAGCAACTTGCGGAGCATCTGAGTCCCTTTTCTGGTCTTCTGCTCGTCACCGGTGGTGAGGGCCCCTGTGTCTTTCTCCCGCTCAAACCGGAGAACAATGTGGATGTTGCAACTTTGATGGGCTTTATAAATCACGCAGAGGGGGGAGTGACCTTTACAGAAGATGGGGACGAGACCTGGGTGATCAGGCAGGGAGACGGTTCTGTGATTGCAAAGGCGGGGCTCTTGGAGGGTGTTTTTTGGATCTGCCCTGAGGAGAGTCAGGCCCCGTCCCGCTCCGTGTGTGCTGACGTGATGGACCAAGCGGCTTTTCCTCGTCCAGAGTCAGGGGCATCCTTGCGTCTCGACGGCGAAATCGTGGAGGCGAGTCTTGTTGTGGAAGGATCTGTTCTTCATGGCGACGTCGTCTGGGACACTGAATAAGAGTCATCCCCCACGAGCATGGCCTTGCGCATCTCACTCTTTATTCTTTCGCTTCTCTTTGGTCTTGGAGCGTTTGTTTTGCACGGGCGAGATGTGGTTTATCGTCCCGCTTTTTTTCAGAAGTGGGAGGTCGACCATCCCGATGTTCGCTATCCCACGGAGTGGCAGCGTGTTCACTTTGAGAATACGGAGGGAGGGCATCGGCGTAACGATTGGATGCTGATGGCTGGGGCTCTGGCTGTGGGCTGTCTGTTGGTTGCTTTCCGCCCCAACATCGCAAGTCAGATTGGAATCCCGGCAGCGGTTCTTTGCTGTGGAGGCATCGCTCTTGGACTGGGACTCGGAGCCAAAGCCGGGGGAAATCTCTTTGGACATATCGGGACGGCGAAGTGGAATGTCCGGGATGACGCATTGGTAACTGCTGTTGGACCTTTGGCGCCAATCGTGCGGGACTTACGGGATCGGATCCCTGAAGATCACGCTGTTTTACTCGTCGGCTTAGAAGATTCTGCGCTTACTGCCACCTCCTGGACTCTTTACCCCCGGCCGATCTATGCCATCACCCGTGGGATTCCCGGGTACATGCAGTTAGGCGAAGTCGCCGCGGAGTTGTCCAAGGGACCCGTGGGATCCCAGCACCCGGGCCGATGGGTAATTGACCTCGCAGCCATGTCCGCTGGAGGAGAGGAGAGGGGGCTTCCGATTCTCCTTCCCATCGACCCATGAGTCTGCTCACAGGGATTGCTGCTGTTGCTCTTCTAGCTCTGGCGGGCTGGTGGCCGTCTGTCCGGCTTGTTCCTGTGATGGCGGTGGGACCCTGGTGGGCGCGGTTTTCCATCGCTCTGTGCCTGGGAGCGGCAATCGTTGGACTGGTACAGATCGCTCTCTCAGCCTGCGGCATGCCACTGGGTTTTACTGCACCCTTGATCCTTGCCGCGATTTCGGTTGTCCTTTGCCGTGTTGCCCCTGCGACGGAGACTCTAGAGCAAAGCGCGGTGCCCGCCATGCCACGCTTGTTAGCTTGCGGACTGCTCACGGTAGCCCTGCTCGGTTCGTTGGAGGCTGTCGGAAGCCCCTTCCGCTCTGACGCGATGAGGTTCTGGATGCCTAAATCTCGCGCACTTGCCACGTCGGGTGTCACGGAATCGCCCCTGTTTATGGAGGCTGGTCGGCTGTCCTTTCATCGTGACTACCCCCTGCTGGTGCCCTCCCTCCTCGCTCCTGTCTTTGGAGTGACGGCCTTGGATGCCGCGGCGGGACCCAAGATGGTCCTCCACTCTCTGCAGTTGGCCCTCCTGGGACTCGCGGCTTTTCTCCTTTGTAGAGCCGGGTCTCGGGGAAGGTGGCTTCTCGCTTTGCTGGTTGCGACTCCCATGTTTCTCCGACTTGAGCAGCGAGAGTCGATGACAACAACGGGTTTCGTGGAGGCGGTTCCGGCGCTTTTTCTTTTACTGCTTGTGGCTGGAGTGGATCGCCTTCGAAAAGGTGAAGGGAATGGGGCTGACTTGATCGTGGCCATCCTTGCCGCGGGAGCTTTGGGGGCAGCAAAACTCGAAGGGCAGGTCGCTGTGCTTCTTGTGCTCGGGACTTGGCTTTTGGTGGGGCCACAGGGTCGACCTGCGGCGTTTCGGGTGGGAGTAGGAGCCCTGTTCCTTCTGGGACCGACCTTATGGATCCAAGGACAGGTGGCTTCGGAAGTCCCCGCTTTTAGGCCAGGGGATCTCCTTGATGTTGAACACCTCGTGACAAGGGGAATTCCTGTTGCCGCAGGACTTTTTGAACGCTTCTTGGACGGCTCAGCCCTTGGGCTCTTACCCCTTCTTCTCGTGGGGTGGGCGATCGCCGATGCAAAGCGAGAGGGCATGCGACAGCACGCCTTTTCCCTTGTACTTGTCCTGGGGGTCGCAGCGTTTCTGATGTCGGTTTATCTCGCGACCACCATGCATCCGGGTCGGCATATTCACACCAGTGCTCATCGGTTGATTTTTCAGTGGCTACCTGCCTTTGCTTTTCTCATCGCGCAGGCGGGGCCGTCTGACACCAAGGAACGGAAAGCCTGATAGTGGAGCCAAAGGGACTTTCTGTCGAAAACGGGGTGGTGATCCCTGAGGCGGAACTTCGCGAATCGAGCAGTCGTTCGGGGGGCCCAGGGGGGCAGCACGTCAACAAGGTCTCCACCCGGATCACTCTTCGCTGGGCTCCCAAGATTTCGAGCGCGCTCTCGGAGGTTCAGATCTCACGTCTTGTTGAGGTTCTGGGCTCTCGTCTTTCGAAACAGGGTGAAATAGTGATTCATGTCGATGGCTCCCGGAGCCAATCCCAAAATCGCCAAGTGGCACGTGAACGTCTCGTGGAGATCGTTCGTGAAGGGATCAAAGCCCCCACTCAGAGAAAGAAGACTCGTCCCACAAAGGCGAGTCGACTGCGGCGGCTAGACGCCAAGCAGCGCCGGTCCGACATCAAGAAAGCCAGGCGTCCCCCAAGCGAAGAGTGAAGGGTTCTTCAGGATCTCTGTGGCAGGGGGAGAGTGACCAGATAGACCAGCAAGGCGCTGATGGTGCACAGGATGAGAGAGAGGCACAGGCCCTGAAGAGCGATGGCGGCGACGGATAGAGCGGCTGCTTCGGCACTCAGGGTGGAGGTTTCTGTCCCGAGAGCGAAAAGATTGGCACCGAAGACGAGCAGGACGAGAAGTAAGAATCCGGGGAAGCTTCCCTTGAGATCGGCAGGGCTCGGAGCGAGATGTGCTCCCACGCAAAGGCAGAGGTAGAGGAAGATCCATGTGCGTTCCGAAGCCAGAACCTCTGGCCGAGTGAGCATCCTGGCGAGATGCTCAAACTGATCCCCCAGAGAGGCCACAATGGTTCCCAAATCGGCGCCGGGAAGCAGTGCGGGGTGGATCGCTTCTGGCGGACCCAATGACTTGGCCGCGAGCCAAAGAACAGCAGACCCTCCCGCAAGGGGAGCGAGGCCGATAAAAAAACGGCCGGCTTGTTGGTAGAGGTTGCGCTTGTTCCATGCGTGGCTTACCGAACCGAGTTTTCCCGTTGTTCGGTCTGGGGAAAACAGGCTTAATTTTTCAATCCGGTGTCCAAAGATTTTGCAGGCAATGGCATGACTTAACTCGTGGACAGGAACGCCGAGCCATGCTGTGGCGAGTAATCCTTTCCAGCCCAGGCGTGAGAAGATCCTGTTCGTGAGGATTCGATCGACCTGATGCAGCGCGACGGACAAAGCGGCGATGGGCCCAAGAATGACAGCGATCTGCCTTCCGGTCTGCATCAGGGCTTCAACAGCGAGATCCATGACTTTCCGCGTTCAGGGGATGCGCCATACGGTTGGAACGACTTCACGGGTGCCATCCCAGACAGGGTCGAGACGCCGGACCGGAATCCACCCTAAATCTTTGGCGACGGTTTCTATGACCTTGAGGGCTTCAAGGATTTCTCCCGTGTAATAGACAAAGGTGGCCTTTCCAGGATGCACTTCAGGGGGCGAGAGGCGGTACACCAGCGGAATGCATCGCCGGTTGGTAAGGATGCTCATCATCTTGGGAACATCCGTCATGATCACGGCCTCATCTTTTGTGGTTTCGCGGATAAAGCGCGCGACGTCCGCGTGGATGGGGTGAAGATCGATGTGGGGCCACTCGTCTTCAAGAGAGCGCTCTGCCCGAACAGTTTCGTTGGCCGCGACATCTTTGGGCCACAGAACGAGTCGATGGTGGCCTAGGGGCAGAGCGAAAAGAAGGGGGATGAGAAGCGGTGCCGCGGGTGGGATCTCGGGGAGGATCCCTTTTCGTAGCATTCGCCAAAGGCCGAGCAGCAATGCCAATCCAACACCCAGGAGGCCGGCGTAGGCGCTTGACCACCGCTCCAGAATGACGGGGTGGTCAGACGTCTGTATCGCGAGCAGGGAAAGAACCACCGCCCCGGCGAAGAGGATCCCTCTTCGTCCTATGGATTGGGACGAAGCTGAGCGGGCAAGAGACCAGACAAGCGACACGCCTTCTCCGGCTGCCAGGAGGAGGAAGGGAAGGAGAGGGGCATAGAATCTCTCTTGCTGATTAAATGGCCAGAGTAAATAGAGGGCGAGGCTGGCGGTCACGTAGGCGGCAACTTCACGACGCTGAATCCTGTCTGTCTGAGCAAGGGCCATTCGGCAAAGTCCCGTGAGGACGAGAACAAGGAGCAGCGCTCCCACCGGCAGGCGGTGAGCTGCGCGATCGACGTTCGTCAATAGACTCGCAGAGGCTCGGGCGAGGACGTCTAGGTTTCCCAGGACCCGCTGTTGAAGAGAGTTGCTGTCGAGAGGTGGATTGTCGAGCCGAATGATCTTTGTGAGATCTCGGGGCTCCGCTGCGAGGAGTTCACTCCCGTAGCCCGAAGATCCCCCAAGGTCCTCGGAAATTTTTGCCGCCCGAAGTTCCCATACACCGAGTGTGGCAAGGCCGACTACGATCAGAAGAATTGCGCGAAGTCGAAGGACGCGACCCTCCGACGGTTCTTTTTTGCGGAGAAGGGCAAGAGCGGGAATGACGAGAAGTGTGATGCCTGCTAATCGTGTTGCGATGGCGGCAATCAGTAGAACAGCGGCCCCGAAGACCGTCGCCGGGCCGCCCCCCTTTGGTTCAAGTGCACGGCGAAAAGCAAGGAGTGTCCCCGTCGTCAGAGCAAGGAAGAGGGCTTCAGATCGGAGGTAGTGGATGGAAAGTTCAAAAAAAGTCTGTGACAGGGCTGTCGCGGCGCCGATCGCAAGGGCTCCCGTCGGCGAGACTCCCATGCGCAATGCGACGAGGACGGAAAGGCCCGCACCCACCAGCAAGAGGATGACGAGAGTTCCGTGAAAGACGCCGTAGGCCTCCCCGCCAAACGCACCCATCAAGAGGGAGAGAAGAAGGGGGAAGCCAGGGGGGTATTTGCCGTGGGGTTGGCCGCCGAGTTCGTAGGTGCCCTCGAAGGCGATGGATTGGCCCAGGGAAATGTAGGCAGCGGCATCGGGGTCAATGGCCCAAACAGGGCGTATGGCACTGAGGAGAAGACCCGCGATACAGATGCCAGCGGTGATGATGAAAGTCCTGAACATGGTCAGAAACTGCCATCCACGGCACGAAAGGCCAAATTCTCTCGGTTTTTTCTCTGTGGAAGGGCGTGAGGTGTCATTTTCGTCACCTTTCAGGGGTCAAGAGATAAGAGATAGGAGTTACTGAGTCGGCGTTTCGTTCAAGTTCCTTCCCTTCGTGTCAACGTCGGGGCGAGCGTCGCACCATGGAGAGAGCGACCCTTGCGCAAGTCTCAAGCGATCCGCCGAGAGGTATCCCCGGCAAGTGGGGTTGCCCCAAAAGGGGCAGGCCGCCGGCGGACATCTCGTAGCCGAGGGGAAGAGGTCTCTCAAGGAGTTTTACAAAAGGCCCAGCAGGTCGCCCAAGAGACCGGGCACGTTCTGTTGACTGAGGTTTGCAAGGGGCCCACCCCGCCAGAACTTCAGCCCCTGAACAACGCTCTGATGGATGCCTACAGAGAGCATCGAAGCGTGGACGCCTTCAGCCTTCTGTTTGAACTCAACTCCCGCCCCCTCTCCGCAATCGCGGCCTACCGAATGCGCCAATCCGGTTGCCGGGCGGACATCCATGACGTCTTGCAAGAGACCTTCCTGGCGATCTATCGGTACCCCACACGCTTTTGTCCAGACAAGCCGAACGCCTTCCGCAACTGGTCTTACTCCATTCTGCGCAACACCATCTACCGGCAGGGACGGGCGCGCATGAAAAATGGGATTCCTGTGGAGGTGATCGAGGACACGCTTGTCGATGAGATGGCGGAGTCACCCTACGGTGCGACGGAAGACGCAGAGTCACTCACTCGCTGCCATCGAATCTACGGGGTGTTCTTGGCGGTGTATGTGGAGGTTTACGCGCAGGACTTAACACCAAGAGACCAACTCGCACTTGATCTCGTCGAAGTTCGGCACCTGCCCTATCGGGAGGCAGCGTCGATCGTTGGGGTCCGGCTGGAGAACTTCAAGATGATCGTGTGCCGGGCTCGCAAGAAAATCCTCCAAGGCATGATGCGCACTTTGGGGTCTCAGCCATCATGAAACTTACCGACAACGCCTGCGTTGAGTTTGAGCACGACATTCATCTTTTCCTGGACCAGGAAATGGATGAAGGGGAGATGTCCCGTGTGGTGGAACATCTCGAAGTTTGCTCGGGCTGCCGAGATTACATGGATGACATGACAACTCTTACGGTGATGCACAGGCAGGAAGGTCCATCGCTGGACCGTGCGGTCGCCGGGCTTGTGGATCGCCACGCCCTATTTGCTTCCGTGACTCAAACGCTTTTCGAGGATCGTCAGAAAGAACTCGTCCGACTCTTCTACGAACTGGGTAAAGCTTATGTTCTGGCGGCTAACAAAAAGTAGAGCGACTCCGCAGGTTCCCGCCGGACTCGCTCCGTGCAGACAGTCACAGCGCCTCTTCCCATTCGCTCCACGACCGATCAGGCTCGACGCTTGTCAAAGGAGGTCGATGACCTGGCTTTCCATGGGGCGGAGATTTCGCCAAGAGGGGTTGCAGATTGCTCTTCTACGAAACTTCTGAGTCACCCTGGGGAATCGGGTGGCCTCGCCCGGGGAAGGCGGTTACTCGAGCAAGCCCTGGACCTGTGTCCGGAGTTCACAGCTGCCCGCCTCTATTTGGGATTTCAACGGATGCAGTCTGGGCGATACGACCGAGCAAGGATTGAATTTCGGCGGGTTTATCGCCACGCCGAAGATCCGGTGCATCGGATGATGGCGCTGCAGTGGTTGGGTGTCGTGTACTCCACCTTGGGGCACATGTCTTCCTGCAGGGACGAATACATGCGCGCGATTCGGTGTTACACCGAAGTGGTCGCAAGCGGCGTGGTGGACAAGGAGCCACGCCTGTTCATTTCGTATCTGAATTTGGCGGTGAACTGTGCGAAAGTCGGCCTTGTTCACCGGTCACTCAAGCACTTCGATGAACTGATCCACCGATTTCCGGATCGAATTGACCAATCTCGAGACCTCCTCGAAAAGATGGAGGACTTCCGTGGGCTCCTGAGGGATAAGGCCCAGTTACGTGAAGATCTAACTGCAGGATGTCCCGCGCTTTTTGCCGCATGAGGGGAAAGAAAGACATGAGCCACCATTTCATCCGACCCTTCAAGAGGTCCTTCCTTTGCACGGCCGCGTTGTTGGGGGTCCTGTTCTTCTTGGTTTCCTCAGGCTATGCACAGGAGGACGACGGGGGGGTCTTGCCCGGAGCGAATAGTACAAATCCTTCCGGAGGTGGCGGCTCAGGAAGTAGTACGCAGTCGGCTGCCTATATTGTTCACCTTTACAACCACGGAGAGGGATGGGTGCCCATTCCTCTTGATCCTGGCGCTGCACGATTGTGGATCGCCGGAGAGATGAGTGAGTTCGTCGAACTCAAGATTGACGAAGTCTCTGTCGAAGAGGCGACGGTTTCTGCCATGACGCACTATCCCATTCTCGCTTCACAGCCCTCGTCCTCCGAGGTCGTGATGCAGGGTGATGCTCGGATCGAGCTCCATCAACTGTTAAAGACCCGGCTTCTCGCCGCGCCTCTCGCCGCAGGTCGGACGACTCTCCTCCTGCTCCATGAGTACATCCCCGGCCAGTCGATGGATCCGCTGCAGGATGTGGTCTCCGGCGAGGTCGTGCCGGCGCAGTTCCTGTTCTTAGGGGACGTCCCGTCGCTGGATCTCGGCGTTTTCTCTGAGGTTGTTTCGCGCCACGGAAGTCCTTCCTCAGTCCTGGCCGCGACCTGGGTGTTCCTCTCTGTCGATGCGTCGGGAGCCCTGCACATCTCCGCAGTTCGCGCTTCGAGTGACGTTCAAACTCTTGAGATGGTGACGGGAAAGAGCCCCTCTCTCTAGGAGTGGCTGTGGCCCTCCTCTCCAAGAGAGAGGGGGGTCGCTTACGCCGGGGGAACTGCATCGACCCATGAGAGGTCTCCTTGGCCTATCATGTCTAGGTGACAACCACCGATGCGCTCATTGCCGACTTGAACCAGCCACAGCGTGAAGCGGTGACCTACGGAGAGGGTCCTTTGCTTGTTGTCGCCGGCGCCGGGAGCGGTAAGACGCGTGTGATTACCCGCCGAGTGGCATGGTTGATTGAACAGGGGGTTTCCCCTTCCGACATTCTCGCGATTACCTTTACGAACAAAGCCGCCGGGGAAATGCGTGGTCGAGTCGAGGCCCTCATGGGAGAAGGAAAGGTCTGGATGAGCACGTTCCATTCTTTTTGCGCTCGAGTCCTGCGTCGGGATGGATCTGCTGTTGGCCTTCAGCCGGGATTCTCCATCTATGACCGCGATGATCAGTTGTCTGTCGTGAAAGAAATTTGTGGTGACCTCTCCATTGACACTCAGCATGTCCGACCCGCTGCTTTGCTTGGCGGTCTCTCCCGGTGCAAAAACGAAGGCATTGGCCCCGAAGAGGCTGCCGCTGTTGCGGGCGACTTTTTTGAACGGAACGTTGCGCAGGTCTATGAGCGGTATCAGGACTCCCTCGAAGTCGCGAACGCGGCGGAGTTTGATGATCTTCTGCTTAAGGTGCGGCAACTTTTTGCAGAACACACGCCCATCCTTGCGAAGTATCAGCAGCAATTCCGATACGTCATGGTGGATGAGTACCAGGACACGAATCACATCCAATATTGCATCGCAAGAGATGTGGCGGCGGGCCACGGGAATCTTTGTGCGACGGGCGATCCCGATCAGGCCATCTATGCTTGGCGAGGGGCGTGCATTCGCAACATTTTAGAGTTCGAAAAAGACTTTCCAGGGGCCCATCTCGTCCGTCTTGAGCAGAACTATCGTTCCACAGGCCAGATTCTGACTGCTGCGTCGGCGCTCATTTCCAACAACCCTGATCGGCTCATGGGGCCTCTTTGGAGTGAACTCGGTGAGGGTGACAAGGTTTCCGTGACGGCCTTAGATGATGAGGAGGTGGAAGCAGATCACGTCATTCGTCAGGTCGTGAAGAAGCAGCAGTCGGGTATCGCTCTCTCGGACATGGCTGTGTTTTATCGGACGAATGCCCTCTCTCGACGATTGGAACGGGCCCTGCGTCTTCACAATGTTCCCTATGAGATTGTCGGGGCGGTGGAGTTCTACAAACGCAAGGAAGTGAAAGATGTCCTGGCTTATCTTCGAGTCTTGGCGAATCCGAACGACGCGGTCGCCTTCCTCCGGATCGTTAATACACCGACCCGAGGGATTGGAAAGACCTCTCTTCAGCGACTGCGGAAGTGGGCTGTACCGCTTGGTTTGTCTCCACGCGCTGCGGCGCGGCGGGCAGAGGAGGCTCCCGAATTAACCCCTCGGGCGAAGAAGTCCCTCGCAGCGCTGACAGCGTTGCTTGACGACCTAGAGAAGACCTTGGAAGGGGCGCCGGAGGAAACACTCTCGGCTGTTCTTGATCGAACCGACTATCTCACCTACCTGCGGGATTACGGTGGGCAAGATGGTCTGGATCGGGTTGACAATGTTCGAGAACTTGAGACGGCCCTCGCCGCGTACACGATCAACGCGATTGAACCCACCATCGGAGGGTTTCTAGAGGAGACAGCGCTGGTCTCCGAGGTTGATCAATTAGATCTCGATGGGGATCGCCTCCCCTTGATGACGCTTCACGCGGCGAAAGGCTTGGAGTTTCCCGTCGTGTTTATCATCGGCCTGGAGGAGGGCTTGCTTCCCCACCAGCGTAGTTTTGATGAGCCTGAGTCGATTCAAGAGGAACGCCGTCTCTTCTACGTTGGCATGACGCGTGCCCAGCGGCACCTTCATCTCTCATTTTCCGATCGTCGGCCCATCATGGGCGCTTGGATGCCGACCACGCCTTCGCGTTTTCTCGATGAGATCCCAGAAGACTGTCTTGTCCAGGAAGATCAGAGGGCGAGGCATGAGACGAAAGGGCGAGGACGAAAGGGAGCGGATCAAACAAGCCGAGGCGGAGAGATTTACCTTCCTGATCCGGATGACTATGTGGATGTTCCTGGAAAGACGGCAGTTCCCCGTCCCAATGATTCTGTTCGGCACCCTCATTTCGGACAGGGTGTGGTCTTAGAGGTGCGAGGGACGGGAGTCAAAGCTCGGATTACGGTGAACTTTGAACACTTCGGAGAGAAACTTCTCATCGCGGAGTACTCTCGTCTTGAGAAGGTAGAATGACGTTTTCGGAGTTTCGGTCTCTCGGGGGCTTTGATGGCCACTGTCATAGTGAATGAAGGGGATGGCCCCTGTCTTTACGAGTTAGGGACGGATCGCACCCTCGTCGGATCGGACTCCGAATGTGGGATCGTTTTACGTCACCCGTCTGCTGCTGGATGTGAGTTTGTTCTGAAAACTGAAGGCGACGGACACCGGGCGACGCACCTAACCGGCCGTGTATTTCTGAACGAGGTGTCATTGGAAAGCCAAGTTCTCACCCACAAGGACACTC
Organism: Planctomycetota bacterium; assembly: GCA_036229545.1. Lineage (GTDB taxonomy): Bacteria > Planctomycetota > B15-G4 > B15-G4 > B15-G4 > JAZALG01. The sequence continues at coordinate 21,878 of JAZALG010000091.1, forward strand.
TGCGGGTGGGAGAAAGCATGCTCCTCTATAAAAACCCAGAGGCGGTCGAGATCTCTGAGCCAGAGGTTTCAGAGAATGAGGGTGAAGCCGAACAGACGGATCGCCTTGAGATCGTGAGCGAAGAGCAGGCCGACTCTATTGAGGAACTTCTCGAAGAGATCGAGATTGAACTTCCCGAGGAGGAATCCTCAGACCAGCCGGTCGATGAGCCCGAAGAGGCGACTTTTGAAATTCTCTCTGAGGAGATTGAGGAGTCTCCCCCTCCTCCCTTGCCCGAGGAGGATGAAGGAGTTTTTGCCGTGGAGGTGGAGAGCGTCGAGGATCTTGAGCCACTTTCCGAAGAAGGTCCTTTTGAGGAGGACATGGAAGAGGAGGCCTCTCCAGAGGATGAACTCAAGCCGGAGCCTGAACTGGAGTTAACCTCCTCGCCCGATTCAGTCGTAGACGTCAGCGAACTTCTTGCCGAAATGGAGTTGGTGGAGGAGATCGATGAGTTGCATGAGTGGGATGACGTCAAAAAAGAGCCCGAGGTCGCGCATGGGGTGGAGTCAGAATCTGACAGTCCACAGGAGGGCATCGATCTTGAAGACGAAGTGCCCGAAACCGTTGATGATGGCCAGCACGGCTTGACCGGCCCGGTACGCTTTAAGGTCCCTCTCCCTCCTGACGTGCAAGGCCCGTCGTCTCCACCACCCTTTTCGGGGCCTCCACCAGGGCCGCCGCAGTCGGGTGTGCCATTCTCGTGATTCAGGTTTCCTGTGATTCTTGTGGGGCGGCCTTCCGGGCGAAGGACGAGCTCGTGGGGCGTGCGGTAAAGTGTCCCCGTTGTTCGGCGACCCTACGGATTCCTCCTTCAGGTGATGCTGAAGTAAAAAGGCCTGCGCCAGTGAAATCGAACGGGCCCTCTCGCAGAACGCCCTCGTCGCGCCAATCCAAAGGAGTGTCCAGGCGCAAGAAGACCTCCGAGCCTCGCCGCAAGAGGGGTTCTTCGATTCCGCCTTGGGTCGCTCCCCTTGTGATTGTGCCTGTCGTACTTCTGGTGGGGTATTTCGCTTATCAGGCCATGAAGCCAAATCCCATCGTTGCCATGATGCAGGATGCCATCGAACTGAGAAGTCGGGCGATGTACGACGAGGCCATCGCGGTTCTTGAACAGATCCCCAACGAAAAACGAACGGGCAAGGTCCAGGAGTTGCTCGACGAGACGATTGCCCTCAAGGAAGGTGGGGAACGACGGGTAACGGAGCGGTTTGCTGAGAATCTTTATCAGCGGCTCGTCGTCTTGAAGGCGACCTATGTTGACCGAAATGGACAGGGGCATCTGCATCCCGACTATGTTTCGAGCTGTCGCTATCTCCTACTCAATGCGAAGGAATATCTGGACACCTATCCTGATGGTCCGCACGTGGAGCAGGTTCGGGGTTACTTCTCGTATTACCGAAACGTGGCATCCCTGGAGACTCCTCCCACCTTCAATGATGTGCGTGTAGAGATAGAACATCGCCATGGCACTCGGGAGTGGAGTCAGGCATTGACGACGCTGAACGCCTTTGCTGTATCGAGTCAGAGCGGTCAGAATCAGGCGGAAGAGTTGCGGGATTTAATTCGCGAGAGGGCACTCGACCATTGGAATGGGCTCGAGGAGCACCTGAAATCGAAATACATGCAACCAGGCAAGGAGAACTGGCGCATGATTCTCAAAGATGTTCGACAATACTTGGAAGGCGTTGAAGGAATGCCAGAACTCTCGGTTGGGGCTCAGGCCCTACACGATCTTGCGGTTTCGAACCTGGAGGGGTGAGTCACGAATCGTCGATTACCCTATCTGTTGGTGGTTTTGTTGCTCGCGGCGGCTCTTTGGACAGCGCTGCAAGGTCGAGAATCCCCTCTTCGCCGTGAGCGTCTCAAGCCATTTATCAACTTGCTTCCGGCCTTTCAGGACGGAGAGTTCGTTCGGACCACGGAGCGTATTGCTCTGGGAGGGCCTCGGGGACAACGTCAAACAGAGGAGGTGGAAAGACGTCGATTCATGGGGGCGGAGGGGGTTCTCTCGCGTCCCGATGGTGATCCCCCCTATGCGTGGTTAGTGGGTCATCGCCCCACCTTCCGCTTGGATATTCTCGAAGTCGAAGACCGCAGCCTGATTTTTTTCATGGCGAATGCCATTTCGCGGACACAGAACTTTGCGGTGTTCTTCAATGGAAACGTGGTGGGGTCAGGGACTCTTCCGGCTGAGGAGAGGCAGGTGCGCCTTTCATTTTCTGTGCCAGCCCTGATGCAGAACAGAGGATCAAATCTTGTGATGCTCGCCTTCCAGGATGTGGAAGTTCGAAAACTCATGGGCGAACCGCGTCTCCCGATCGCCGCGGTGATCAACCGGGTGCATTTTGAACGAGTCGGGACAGAGGGGGTTGATCGTCCTCCGCCGAAGGCGGGGGTGTTTCCCGACGACAGGGGGAAGCCATCCCTCGTCCTTCCTGGAGGAACCGTAGTCCAATTGGGATTGGACAGGCCGACAGAGGACAGGCTGGGCCTGAGATTGCGCATCGAAGATGCGGGGGTCCCGTTTGAAGTGTCCATTCTTCAGGATATGAAACCTCGGCGAACACTTTTCACGGGAGACGGAGGGGATGAGGGTCAGATGGACCTTGATCTGACTCCCTGGGCAGCGGCTCCCATGCTTCTGGAGATTTGGGCACGAGAAGGGGCGGGGGTCCTCAAGATCGATGCTGCCCACCTCCTTGGTGGGGCCGATCTCCTTGAGGAAGACACTTCAGCGAACGCGTCCCTTGGGCGCCGGGTGGAGGCCTTGGAGAACCCCTCTTTTCTCGTCATTGTTCTCGACGCCATGGCTCGTCGACATAGTTCTGCATTCGGATACGAGCGAGAGACGACACCGCAGTTGGCGGCACTCGCCAGCCATTCTCTGGTTTTCCCAGGTGCCACTGCGCCCGCTTCCTACACCCTTTCGTCAGTGGCGACTCTGTTGACGGGGGCTTTTCCGAGGACCCACGGGGTGACCTTTCTTCCTGCTGATGGAATGGGCGCGAGTCTCCCTGAACATTTGCCCCGAGTCGCCGAGCGACTCAAGAATGCCGGATGGAAAACGGGAGGGTTTGTGACCAACCCCAATGCGGGAAGCCGGTTTGGTTTCGGTGAGGGGTTCGAAGAGTGGGTGGACCTCTTTGATGAGCCCGGTCTGTTTCATGAGGGCGTCGAGGGCCGTCACCTTCTCCCCCGGTTGACATCGTTCTTAGAGAGGGCAGAGGAAGAGCCCTTCTTTGCCTACGTGCACGTTTTTGAACCTCACGCACCCTATGTCGCACCACAGGATCTCTTAGACGTTTTTGTTCGACCCTATGAGGGGGGAGTCTCAGGTGATCGACAGTGGCTCGATGGATTCCGGCGGGGAGGGCGCTCAGTCGGCGTGGACGGATGGAATCACCTCACCGATCTGTATGACGCACGAATTGCACTCGCAGATCGAGTGCTGGGGGAACTCCTGGCCATTCTCCAGCGTTCTGGGCGGGATGAGGAGACGGTGATTCTCGTCGTGTCCGATCATGGAGAAGCGGTGGGAGAACATCACTCTGCTGAGCATGGCGACCATGTTTATGCCGAGCAGTTGGAAGTGCCCATGGTGCTCCACGTACCGGGCCTACCACCAGGCGAAATCCACGGTGCCGTGAGTCTTGCCGATGTCGCCCCAACATTACTTGGGCTGGCGGGGCTGGCTGTACCCAGCGAAATGGACGGTGTCGATCTGTTGGCCTCGTCGGTCCCCGAGAATCGTCCACTTCTCGCTCGGAGTTACGGCCGGCTTCCAGCGATTTCCTGGGCGCGGGGTCGGTACAAACTCATCGTCGATCTTGGTACGCGCCGCCGGTATCTCTTTGATGTCATTGATGATCCGATGGAGACCCGTGACCTCTCTTTGCTTCACCCCGCAACGATGGCGGTTCTCTACCAGGAGTTGCTTCAAGCGCTTTGCGCAACGGAAGGCGCTGGAGCACCATTGGTTGCAGTTCCTCAAGAAGATTTAGAACGCATGGCAGAGCTTGGGTATGCCGTGGGAGGCGAGGAGGGTTCAGCGCCCGTAGACGGAGAGGAGATCTGCGATCTATTGAGAAGTTTGAGGCGACGTTTATAGCCTTCCAAGAGGCTAAGAACCTAGGTGGCGCAAGACTTCCCCGGGCTGATCGACACCGAAAAAGCTCTCTACAAAACCATCCTTTTCGAGTTTGGCTCCCAGGTGGCGGTACGCCGTCAGATATTGGCGATCGTCATAAGGCGGACCGACGAAGGCGATCACGAGACGCAGGGGGTCTTCCAACTCCCCTTGAAGTAAAAGTTCTTCCGGAAAGACCGCAACGGCCATGATGAGGCGGCGAGCCTGCAGGGTGCGGACATGAGGCATCGCAATCCCCTGTCCTAGAAACGTTGGGGTGCGTCGTTCTCGGAGGATGAGGTCTTGGGTGATTTTTTTCCCATTGATGACGTCCTCGCTCCGGCAGAGCAGTTCCGCCATGTGCTGTACCACATGTTCGTAAGTGGGCTCTTTGTCCTCTTCCGCCAAGGAGGATGAGGCGTCGAGGTCCACCCGGTCTTCTGCCAGAAAACGTGAAAGATTCACGGGAGCACCTCCGAGGACCCCAGAGGGAGGACCCCCGGTGTCGGATGACGTCCTACGAGTGCCATGGCTGCCTGACGAGTGGCTTCCGGGCTGGGCTCATAGGCGACCAAGACAGGAACGGTGTCGGGAGCCTCTAAGGCTTCGTAGGGGGATCCGAGGATTACGAGGGCGTCGAGTCGGTTTTGAGCCAGATTCCACTCAAGTCTCTCACGGTCACGAGATGAGAGTCGTGATGAACCGAGGTGGGCTGCGACAGAAGTGATGACCAACCCGACAGTCACTCCCCCTGGTTCGGGGATGTGCCCAACTCCCTCAAGGGCTTCCTCCCAACAGCCGGCTACCGGGCCCCTCTCCTCTTCGCCAAAGACGAGTGTGTCGACGGCCATGCCCGGAGAAACTTCTGGAAGAGGCCCATGGAGGAGCGTCATGGCGTCAGCCATCAAGCGTTCCCCTAAGGTCGAGACTGGCGCGGCGATTTTCGGTGGATTCTGAGGAATGGATTTTTGTGCGGCTTCAATCCTCTGGACAGCGCCGTCGAGGACCTCGTCGGGGAGGGCGTACACACCGTGAGATTTCTCCAGGCTTTGAGCGCAGGCAAGGGGATCAGACGGCATGAGGAGAACATCAATTCCTGATTGCAGAACATCGAGAGCGGCTGCCTCCTCTTGAGGAAAACCGCCCATGTCCATCGCGTCAGTGACGACAAGACCGCTGTATCCGAGTCGATGGCGTAGATAGTCGAGAATGATGTTGGGTGATGTTGTTGCCGGGCGTCCAGGGACTGGGTCGAGGGCGGGAACTTCGAGGTGCCCGACCATGAGACCGCCGATGTTTTCGGCAATGAGCGTTCGGAACGGAGCAAGATCAATGGACTCCATCTCGCTGAGGTTGCGTGTGAGGCGAGGTCGTTCGCTGTGGCTGTCTTGGATCGTAGATCCGTGCCCGGGGAAGTGCTTGGCCACGGCAAGACAACCACCGTCTTGCAGACCTTGGGCAAAAGCCGAAGCGAAAGACGCAACCCGAAGGGGATCATCACCGAAGGAGCGGGTCGCGATGATGGGATTGGTGGCTGCGGTATTGACATCAGCCACGGGAGCGAAGACGACGTCGATTCCAGCTTGTCGAGCTTCAATGGCGGTGAGCAACCCCGCTTCTCTCGCGTTCTCCGGCGATCCGGTTGCAGCGAGTGCCATGGCAGAAGGCAAGGTGCTTTTTTTCTGGATCTGCTGCCCGCATCCTCTCTCAAGATCTGCGGCGATCAGGAGGGGCTTGGGGCATCGCAGGCGGAGGGCGGCGATGAGCTGCTCGACGTTGTTTGCACCTTCACCAAAAACGATGACTCCGCCGGGCGGGTACTGCTCAATCAACGGGGTGAGTGCATCGAGTCCGCCTTCGCCGCGACTCGCGCGGAGGGCTGGCCAGATGACTTGGCCAATGCGATGTTTCAGCTCAGGCATAGGGACGGGACTTGTGGGGGGCAAAAAAGAACCGATGGCACATCTTCATAGCAGAACGGAATAAACGGACTTGGAAAAGCGAGATCTACCTACAAAACCGCCTACAGGAGCAGATACGTAACAACCCCTTGATTCAAATCGACCCTCTTTGCAAATTTCATGCAACGAAGGTTGGTGAGGGGAGTTGTTTTTGAAGCGAGCAACAGAGCCGAGCGTAGAGGACCTCTGGTCGAACTACCTCAAAGCGCGAAAACGCATACACAAGGACCGGCTCGTTGAGCATTACACGCCCCTTGTGAAGAAGGTGGCAAAACAGTTGGCCATGCGCCTGCCCCCAACAGTCGATGAGGACGATCTGATGGGAGCGGGGACCTTTGGCCTCTTCAAGACCGTTGAGAACTTCGATCCTGAGCGGAAGGTGAAATTTGAGACCTACGCCCGCCTTCGTGTGCGTGGCGCCATGATCGACTTCCTGCGTCAGCAGGACTGGATCCCCCGGGAGGCTCGCAATCGAGGATCAAAAATGAGTCAGGAGATGGAATCTCTAGAGTCTGAATTGGGCCGGGCCCCGACCGACCTAGAGTTGGCTCGCCGCGTGGGCATGGAACTGGGAGACCTTCAAAAGGCTCTCTACAAAACCATCCTCGCCCGAATGGTCTCGCTCACTGGGACCGAAGAAGACAACAATGGAAATTCAGAGGAGCGTCAAGAGGGTTTGGTATCTGACGACCCTGAGCCCGCAGACATCCTTCATCGTCGAGAGATGTTTGAAACTGCAACAAACCACTTGTCCGATGTTGAGCGCCGTCTCGTCCAGGCCTATTACTTTGAGGGCCTGACGCTCAAAGACATCGGAGAGAAAGAAGGGATCTCAGAGTCTCGGGTTTGCCAGATCCACGGCCGTATGCTGGATCGTCTCGCCGAGCGGCTTGAGAAGGAGGCCTGAAGACCTCCCCTCGACTAGTTGGCGAGGGTTGTCTCCAGCGTTCCCTGGAGAGAAGCGAGTTCGAGTGCTTCGGCTTTGGTGAGGGCCATGGAGATGGTGTCCCATGGGCACATCTTGGCGCAGAGTGAACAACTGATGCAGGTGTCATAGTCGACCTGACAGACTTGCGTCGGTGAGGAGTCTTGCTCCTCCATCGGAGCGACCTTGTCGATGGCATCAACCGGGCAGCATTCCATGCACACCTCGCACCCGGTGCATCCGTCTTCGTCGATCCATGCGATGGGACGCTCGTCCTTTTTCATCTTGGGAACAAACTGCCCGTATTGATCCTGGATGGCCTCCACCGGGCAGGCCCAGGCGCACATGGAACACTCAATGCACTCATCGGGCGCAAAGATACGGAAGGGTTCTTTGGTCTCTCCCTCGATAATTGCCATCGGGCATTCCTTGGCACATTGCGTGCACCCGATGCATATTTCTTCGACGATGTAGAAGGTCATGGCTGTTTATGAATAATTCAGAGGGACGGAGGGGGGACAAGGGAATCATAAGGCATGAATTCATCCGCGCAAGACTGACGAGAGAGTGGGCTTACTTCGCTACAATGGCCCCGTGTTGCCCCTCCCGGAAGACCTCAAGCACCATTTTCATCACCCTGCGCATGTCGGACCACCCAAGGGTGGATACGAGTATGAGGGCGAAGCTCGTCATCCGGCCTGCGGTGACCATGTGGTGATCTACCTTGCAGTCTTTGAAAAGCGTGTCCGCGAAGTTGGGTTCAAGGCCATGGGCTGTCCTGCTTCGATGGCCATCGCCGCTGCCGCGGTCGATCTTCTCCCTGGCATGGTGAAAGATCGATCTCTTCCCGATGCCATGGTGGATGCCTACGAGGGGCTTCATGGTCCCCCTCTCGATCTCCATCGTCACGGATTGCACCTCGTGGCGAGGGCTGTGAAGAACGCGGTTGCGGTAGCCCCTGCGAACGAGAACTAGTTCTCGTCAGTGACGACAGAATGCAGGGCGACGAGGGTCTTCAGAAGCCCACCCATTTCGTCGAGAGGGATCATGTTGGGTCCGTCAGACAGGGCTTGGTCAGGATTGGGGTGTGTTTCCGTGAAGATGCCGTTGCAGCCTGCCGCGACAGCTGCCTTGGCAAGGGTGGGAGCCATGGAACGATCTCCACCGGTTGTCCCCCCGCTGCCCGAGGGCTGCTGGACGCTGTGGGTTGCATCAAAGACGACAGGAACTCCGAGTTTTTGGACCTCTGGGATTGCCCGCATATCGCTGACGAGAGTGTTGTAGCCAAAACTCACGCCTCGTTCGGTCACCATCACATCTTCGTTGCCCGTGCTGGTGACCTTGTCGATGGAATAGCGGATATCCCAGGGAGCCATGAACTGTCCCTTTTTGATGTTCACCGTGCAGCCCGACTGGCCCGCGGCAAGGAGGAGATCTGTTTGCCGGCAGAGGAAGGCGGGGACCTGCAGGACATCGATGCGTCCGGCGCACAGTTCAGCTTGGCGAGTTTCGTGGATGTCAGTCATGACGGCGCACCCGACCTGTTCCTTAACTTGTTCGAGGAGACTGATTCCCTCTTCGGGGCCGGGCCCGCGGAAACTTTCCAGAGACGTTCGATTCGCCTTGTCGAAGGAGGCCTTGAACACGAATGGAATACCCAGGCTGTCCGTCATGTCCTTGAGTGTCTGAGCAACTTCGAAGGGCATGGCGTCATCCTCGATGACGCAGGGGCCAGCCAGCAGGAAGAGAGAACTCCCCGCTTCGATGACATGGGTTCCGAGTTTCACGACGTAGACTTCTCCAGAGCAGAGCGAGTCGGCATTCTAGCCACAATGCCGGGTTCTCCACGAGAGGGGGATCGATCTCAAAGGGAGGAAAGATACAGATGAAGGCCCTGGTGACCGGTTCGACAGGTTTCTTGGGCAGTATGGTGTGCCAGATGGGTCGGTCGGCAGGACACGGAGTGGTCGGTGCCTGTCGCTCAGGAGGTGATGATCAGACGATCACAACGGATCTTTCCGTTGCAGGCACCGGTGAGGAACTAGTGGAAAGCGTCGATCCCGAGGTTGTGATTCACCTTGCCGCGATCGCAGATATTCGCCCCTGCGAGGAAAACCCGCAGATGGCTCGACTTCTGAATGAGAAGACTGCCGGCGAACTTGCGAGAGTGTGTTCTGAGCGGGGGATTCGGTTGCTCCATTGTTCCACGGACCAGGTCTTTGATGGGAGCCGAGGAGGGTGGAGTGAAAAGGACGAGCCGCGACCACTGCATTGCTATGGCGAAACAAAGCGGGCAGGCGAGAAGGCTGTGATGGATGCGAATCCTGACGCTGTGATTGTTCGTCCCGGTTTGATCACCGGTCTTGCACCTCCCGGCCGACGTTCCTCCTCTTCGTCTCTTCTTGAATCTCTCCACGCAGGAAGAAGCCCCACGATGTTCACCGATGAACTGCGCAGTCCGGTTGCCGCAGTTGATGTGGCAAGAGTTTTTTGGGACATGGCAACAGGAGAGAAGGTCGCAGGCATTTTTCACTGCGGTGGTCCGGAACCCATGAGCCGATTCGACCTCGCGGTTCGAGAAGCGGAGGCTGCTGGTTTTTCCCGCGAGGCCATCACACCCGTCCTCCAAGGTGACGTGGGCTTCGACGGAACTCGCCCGAAAGATCTCACCCTCGAGAGTGATCGCTTGCGAGAATGGCTCGGTTGGACACCCCGCGCTCTGGTGAGTGGCGAAGCGGGCAGTGAGATTCAGTGAGGAGGAACTTCTCTTCTCGCCCGGGCAGTGGACAATAGGAAGATCTCTTTTCTCTTTGTGTCGCTGGGGGGGCCTGTGAAGTCTTTCATCCTGTTGCCGACCGGGATCGCTGATGTTCCGGTGGAAGACCTGGATGGGAAAACCCCGCTTCAGGTGGCTCGAACACCCAACCTCGATCGCCTCGCGGTCGCGGCACGACTCGGCATGGTGCGGCAGGTCCCCCAGGGGCTTCCGGTTTCTAGCGATGCGGCAATGCTGTCTGTCCTCGGTTACGACCCTCGGCGAGAATCTGCGTCTCGTGGTGGCCTGGAGGCCGCCGGGCTTGGGATCGCCCTGGGCGAAGACGACTTGGCTTTGCGGATGAACTTTGTCAGTACCTTCCGTGATCATCTCGTTGATTTTGGAGCAGGACGCATCGGAGGCGTTGAAGCCCGGCTCCTTGTTCAAGCGCTCCAGGAGGGGCTTGGAGGAAAAGTGCGCAGGTTCCATCCCGGGCTGGGCTACCGAAATTTGCTTGTCCTCCATGGTGGCAGGGATCTTGATTTTCAGACTGTCCCTCCTCAGCAAGTCCAGGGGAGAGATTTAGCTGAGGCGATGCCGACGGGGCCTGACGCTGTTGTTCTTCTGGAGATCATGGAGGAGGCTGGACAGATCCTGGCTTCTCATGATGTGAATCAGGTCAGGATCGACCTGAAGGAGAATCCTGCAGACCGAATTTGGCTCTGGGGCGAAGGGCCGGCGCCCGTCCTTGAACCCTTCCGTCTTCGCACCGGGCGCTCTCTCGCCGTGGTGGCCGCGGCACCCCTTGTGCGCGGTATTGGAGCCGTTGCTGGGGCGGAAGTGATCACCGTCGACGGTGCGACTGGTTCTTACGACACCAACTACAAGGGCAAACTCGTGGCCGCGCTGGAGGCTCTAGAAAAACACGATGTTGTGCTGTTGCACATTGCGGCGGCAAACGAGGCGTGCCATGAGACAGACATCTACAGAAAAATCTCCACGATCGAGGAGATGGACCATCTTGTTGTGGGGCCCTTGATCAAAGCCCTTGAGGCTCGAGGCGACTCCCGACTGATGGTGACGACTGATCACATGACCTCGACGGTAGAACGAGAAGAATCGACGGACCTTGTTCCTTTTGCCCTCTGGGAGCCGAATGGAGAATCCACAAGGGGCGAACGATTCACAGAGGAACAGGCCGCTCTGGGAGACTTTGTCGTGGAAGCGGGCCATTCCTTGCTAGAACTTCTCATGAGGCCCGCTGAAGCCCTCGGTTAAGAGGGATGCGCCCTCTAGACGGGCACTCCGAGATTCCCTAAGAAAACCATCACTCCATGACCACATCGAATACAGCCAACGGAGAGATGGAAACGCGCTACGACCCGGCCCAGGTCGAAAGCGAGATCCGAAGTCTCTGGGAAGAAGGGAAGGCTTCTGTGGCCGGGCAGCGTCCTGACGCCGAGCCCTTTACCATGATGATGCCTCCCCCCAATGTGACGGGCGTCCTGCACATGGGGCACGCCTTGAACGGAACACTCCAGGACATCGTTGCCCGACACCGTCGTTTGAGTGGCCATGACGTGTTGTGGGTTCCGGGAACAGATCACGCAGGGATTGCGACTCAGGCGGTCGTCGAAAAGAAGTTGTACGCCGAAACGGGACAGACGCGGGAGGACGTGGGGAGAGAGGCCTTCCTTGAGAAGGTCTGGAGTTGGAAGGAGGAGCACGGCAACACCATCCTTGAGCAGTTCAAGAGGCTGGGTTCCTCATGTGATTGGACACGGACTCATTTCACCCTCGATCCCGGGTTTTCTCAGGCGGTTCGTGTGGCCTTTGTCCGTCTCTGGGAGCAGGGCCTAGTCTATCGTGGCGCTCGACTCGTGAACTGGGATTGCGTCTTGCAGACGGCCATCAGCGATGACGAGATCGAGCATCAACAGGTCAAAGGGCATCTCTGGCATATGCGTTACCCCGTTAAGGGCGAGGAGGGCCGCACCATCACCGTGGCGACAACCCGCCCCGAGACGATGCTGGGCGATAGCGGCGTGGCGGTTCACCCTGACGACGCCCGCTACAAGGATCTCCAGGGAAAGACCCTCCTTCTCCCCCTGATCGATCGTGAGATTCCGGTTGTGGCAGATGACACCGTGGATCCAGAGTTTGGGTCCGGTGCAGTGAAGATCACTCCAGGCCACGATCCGAATGACTATGACCGTGGAATTCGCTTTGATCTCCCCCTCCATTCCATCCTAGAGAGAGATGGGACGCTCTCGGAGTCCGCGGGGGATTACGCGGGGATGACCAGAGAAAAGGCACGAGAGCAGGTGCTGGCTGACCTTGAGAAGTTGGGCCTTCTTGAGAAGGTTGAGGACCACGAACATGCTGTGCCCCTTTCCGATCGGTCGAAGAGTCCTGTTGAGCCGCTCGTTTCCGAACAGTGGTTTGTGAAGATGGAACCTCTCGCCGATCCCGCCATCAGGGCGGTCAAGACAGGAGCGCTTCGTTTTCAACCTGCTCGGTGGTCAAAGGTCTATCTGGAATGGCTGGAAAATGTCCGAGATTGGTGCATCAGTCGCCAACTTTGGTGGGGGCATCGGATCCCTGTGTGGTACGACGAAGACGGTGAACCGACGGCTTCGGTCGAGGATTTAGAACTCGGCAGTCCGCACCCCGTGACGGGCAAGCCCATCGTTCGGCAGGATGAGGACGTGCTCGATACCTGGGCTTCCTCGTGGCTGTGGCCTATCGCCACTCTTGGTTGGCCTGAAAAAACAGACAGTCTCCAGCGGTATTACCCGACTCAGTTCCTCTCCACCGGAAGTGAAATCATTTATCTCTGGGTCGCTCGAATGGTCATGTCCGGCTATGCGTTTATGGATGATCTCGCCGAGGATGAGCGATGTCCGTTTGAGACCTGCTACATCCACGCCACGGTCCTTGATGAAAAGGGCCGGCGGATGTCGAAGAGCCTGGGGAATGGGATTGACCCCATCGACATGATCGACCAGTACGGCGCCGATGGGATCCGCTTTGCCTTGGTGATGCTCACCAAGGAGGGGCAGGACACCCGGCTTTCACCTGAGAAGTTCGAAATGGGCCGAAACTTTGTCAACAAGATCTGGAACGCATCACGATTTGTTTTGGGCAGAGCTGGCAGACTGCCCTCTCTCAATCCTGACCAGGCGGTTGCACTCGAAGATCGATGGATCTTGTCCCGCCTTGCCGCCACAACGGCCGAGGTCACTTCTGACCTCGAAGGCTACCGCTTCAACGAAGCGGGGCAGAGGTTGTATCGGTTCGTATGGAACGACGTGTGTGATTGGTATGTCGAAGCGGTGAAGCCCCGGTTGGATGGCGATTCTCCAGACCCTGTCGCGGCAGCGATTCTAGGGCGCGTGCTGACGGACATGCTGACCCTGCTTCACCCCTTTATCCCCTTCGCGACAGAGGCGATCTGGCAGAGACTTCGGACAAGTACGGAGGTCGAATTGGACGAACTTCTCATGCTCTCTCCCTGGCCCGAGGGGAAGGACCTGACTCAAGATGAGACTGTTGAAATGTCGGTGGGCGCTGCTCAGACGGTGGTGTCTTCTTTGAGAAAGTTGCGGCAGCAGAACAATGTGGGAGATCGAAAACCGGTCCGGGTGACGGTTGCTGTGGGGAGGGAAGCAACTCTTGTCAGCTTGCAGCAGGCCGAAGAGTTGCTGTGCCGATTGGGTGATGTTGAATCATTGGACATGGGGGTGGATCCGCATCGTCCGGAGGGTGTTGCTGCGGATGTGACCGATGGCATGGAGATCCTCCTCGATCTCGAAGGTCTCGTTGATCGTGTGGCGCAGAAGGAAGACCTGACCCGGAATCTGGGAAAGATTGCTGCAGCACTTCACGTGGTGGAAGGAAAGCTCTCTGACGAGAACTTTGTCGCGAAGGCTCCTGCCGAGGTCGTGGATCGAGAGCGGAGCAGAAAGAACGATCTGGACGAAGAGAAGGCCAGAATCGAACAGCTTCTATCGGCTCTCTCGGACTCAGGATCCTCCGACTAAAGGCCTTCTCCATCCAACTGGATGGGGAGGACGAAGTGCGGGACCTTTGAGGCGGTGTTGTTCAGAACGAAATCGAGTGTCCAGAGGCGCCCAGCATTGCTTTCTGTGGCGCTGATGGGGCGCGTTTCGGATTCATTGATGTCACCGGTTTTTTGCCAGGCGACGACGGCATTGTTGGCGTTGTAGTACAGAAAGATGTCCTGATCTTGAGGAAAGTCGATGTCTTGATTGATGTGGTCCACGACGCCTGGCCAGGGAGCGGCAGCACCGAGATTCGGCACATCGGGAGGCTTACTTTCAGCCTCGTCGGTACTTTCCTCATCTTTTTTTGACTGACTCGACCCCGAACGCCGTTCTTTCTTCATGCGTTCCTTGTAAGCCTTGGATTCCCCCTTCCCTTTCCAGCAGAGGGTGTAGTCACCCGGAGGAAGAATGTAGGGCACCTCAATGGCCATCTCTTCTCGAGACATGGTCTTCGTTGGCATGTCTGTCATGACAATGGGTTCACTGCTGGTAAGAACCCCAAGGGCCACGGGCTCATCGACACCGGATCTTCGAAGAGAGGAAAGGCGGCTGCCCTTTTTCTGGCCCCTGGTTCCGAAGGCGAGATGTCGATATTCGATGATGACCTGGTCGGCGACATCGAAGGTGGTGATTTCTCGACCGAACATTCCCACATAGTCGAGTTCTGACGACGCGAACTGGGGTGAACCGAGTCGCTGGAATGCTGTTGCGAGGACGTCTCCGCAAGGCGTCATGGCGCGGGAGGCGCGAAATCCTAAAGCGGCATCACTGTCCATGGTGTTGATGCCACCGCGAAAGTCGATGCGGGTCAGCATGCGGGTGGCTCCGAAGTGACCGCCCTTGACGACCTTTTGTGCGCTATTGAATTGAGGAGTGATCGTTTGAGTTTTTCTCCCCACCTTTTGGCGAAGAGGTTGGTAGTCGTCAAACTGCTTGAACGGTGAGGAGGTCCACTCGCTGACATTGCCCGCGAGATTCATGACGGCATAGGGACTTGCACCGAGGGGGTGTGTTCCCACGGTGACTGGCGTCTGAGGAATCGTCAGACCCGACTGGCAGGCTCGCGGATCAAATCGATCTCCCCATGGCCACAGACGGTTGTCGTCACCTCTGGAGGCACGAGCCCACTCGAACTCGGTGGGAAGGCGCTTTCCGGACCACTCAAGGTAGTCGCGGATTTCCGGGTAGTTCACATTGGTGATGGGGAATTGTTCCTGCCCTTCTGGGATCTCTCCGCCGGGCCATCCGTACTCCACGAGGGCCTCGCTTGGCTTGCGTTCCGTTGCGATTAGAAAGGTCTTCCACTGGAGATTTGAAACTTCCGTGACGTCGATGAAGAAGGCATCGATGAGTTGGACGTGGAAGGGTGTCTGTGCCATCAGGTTGGTCATCGCAATGATGTCTCGGCCAGCGAGTTCCTCGACCATGTCGATGTCGATGCCGATCTGGGTCTCTCCGCCTGGGATGTGAACCATGCCAGGTGGCGCGGCGATGACACTTTCCTCTCCGGTCTGTCGGATGACTCTTTGTAAGTCTTTGGCCAGCGATCCAGCCTCTGGCGCGATGTACGCTGCCACCTGGACGGGGGGGGCAGGCTCGATGAAAACCAGGGTAAGAGAGAGGAAAAAGGAGATCACTTGAGGTCAGTTCCCAGAGGTCTCAATGAGAGCGGTGTGGCAGTCTGCCCGTGCTGATTACCAAGGATGATGATAAGGGACGGAGTTAACTTCCGGCCATCCCACAGGGATATAGTCTAGAGTCAGAAAACCGTAACAGAGCTGTTGTGGCTGTCAAGAAAGCCAGATGTGCGCACCAAATGGCATCTCAAAAAGACATTTCTCACCCAGCAATCGATTCCAATGGGCACCTCAGTCTTGAGGTTTCTGATGGAGAGGCAGGTTCTCGTGTGGATCGCATGCTGGGGCGTTCCCTCGCTCCCCATTACTCCCGGTCTTATCTCACGGCGCTACTCGTGGAAGGGATTTTGACTGTTGATGGAAAGACGGTGCGGCCGGCATTTCGCGTCTCCACCGGCGCAATGATTGAGGGTGATCTCGGCGAGCCGACCGACGCTCTTCCCGGTCCGGAACCCATGGATATCGAGATCATTCATGAGGATGAATCGGTCATCATCGTCAACAAACCGACGGACCTGATTATTCATCCTGGAAGTGGCTCCAGTTCTGGAACGCTGATCAACGGTTTGCTTCATCGTTATCCAGAGGTGTCTGTGGTTGGTCGGGCTGAACGGCCGGGAATTGTTCATCGTCTCGACAAAAACACAACCGGGGTCATGGTGGTGGCGAGAACGAACGAGGCGGCTCGTTCCCTCGTCAATCAGTTCAAGGCCAAGACAGTCGAGAAAACATATGTCGCAATCGTCTGGGGAGAAATGCCCTTCGACAGTGATTGGATTGAACTCCAGATCGGGCCTCACCCTGCCCATCCACAGTTGCGGGCCGTGGTCTCGGACGGTGGGCAAACTGCATCAACTTTTTACGAAGTGAAAGAGCGGCTCGGCGTCGCCTCCCTTGTCCAAGTGACGCCCCGTTCAGGTCGGACCCATCAGATTCGAGTTCATCTCGAACACCTTGGATTTCCCGTCATCGGGGACGTTCAATATGGCCGACTTGCATTGGAGTCCTATCGCCGATGGATCACGCATCTTCCCGAGCCTCCCGTGTTAGGTCGTCAGGCCCTTCACGCCCAGACTCTGTCTTTTGAACATCCTGTCACGGGGGAGCGGGTGGAGTATGAGGCGCCTCTCCCCTCAGATATGGAAGACCTCATCGAAAAGTTCAGGAGCGCTAAAGAGTGACGAACGACTTTCAGCGTTGGCTTGAAGAGGTCTTCCTCCCATCTCTCCCCGAGGGTGCCTCCCCCTCTGCGACGACCGGCTCGGGCCTGCCCGTTCAACCCCTCTACGAGTCCGCTGACCCGACAGAGGAGATCGGCCGGCCCGGAGAGCCGCCCTTTACACGAGGCCCCTACTCCACCATGTATCGAGGGCGGCCCTGGACGATGCGCCAGTACTCTGGATTTTCAACAGCTGAAGAAACGAACGCACGCTTTCGTTTCCTCCTCGACAAAGGACAGACGGGGCTCTCGGTGGCCTTCGACCTTCCCACTCAGATGGGCTATGACCCGGATGTCGATCTGGCCAAGGGGGAGGTGGGCAAGGTGGGGGTCTCGATCGCCACGCTGAAGGACATGGAACAACTGTTAGAGGGGATTCCCCTCGATGCGGTGACGATCTCCATGACGATCAATGCCACCGCTCCGATCCTCTTGGGGTTCCTCTTGGCCGTGGCCCGCAAGCAGGGCGTGGACCTCTCGGATTTAGGGGGGACGGTGCAGAATGATCTTTTGAAGGAGTACATCGCTCGAGGGACCTATCGCTTTCCTCCCAAGCCTTCCCTCCGGCTGGTGGGAGATGTGGTGGCCTATTGTCACGAGCATCTCCCTAGCTTCCACCCCATCTCCATTAGCGGCTACCACATGCGGGAGGCGGGATGCACGGCGCCCCAGGAACTTGCCTTCACCCTGGCCAACGGCCTGTGCTATGTCGAGTCGGCGGTGAGCCGTGGACTTGACGTGAATGACTTTGCCGGCCAGTTGTCTTTTTTCTTCAACGCCCACAACGACCTTTTCGAAGAAGTCGCGAAGTTCAGGGCAGCACGAAGGATGTGGGCCCAACTCCTCAAAGAGCGCTTTGGTGCCACGAGCAACGAGGCGCTCCGTCTGCGCTTTCACACCCAGACGGCAGG
>JAZALG010000092.1:0-8534 GCA_036229545.1 Planctomycetota bacterium
CATCTTCTCCTGCCCGTCTTGCTGATGAATCTGGCGGGGCAGGTGGCCTGTTTTCAGACCATGGATGTGGAGCCGTACCTCCAGAACGCCAGTCCCACATCGATATGGGTGGGATGGGAGACTACCGGGGCCATTAATCCCATGGTGGATTTTGGCACCACCCCCGCTTTGGGTCAGACGGCCAACGGCTCTTCGGTCTCCGGGCAAGGGGGGAGTTTCATTCACCATGTCCAACTCACCGGCCTGACTCCTGGGACCCGTTACTACTACGAGGCCCGAACCGGGACCCTGGTTTCGGCCACCAGTACCTTCCGTACGCCCCCGGCTCTTACCGCTGAGACGCCCTTCACCTTTGCGGCCTACTCGGACACCCAGGCGGGCAATGTTGCCAACAAGCACCAAGAGGTTATCGACCAGGGAGTACTGGCATTTTTTGCCGCCGAGACTCCAGGCCCCATCGAAGACGCCCTGTCTTTCATGCTCTGCTCAGGGGATCTGGTGAGCACCGGGACGAATCACTCTCACTGGACCAATCATTTCTTCGGGCAGGCTGACGACCTCTACCGCCATGTGCCCCTGTATCCAGCCTTAGGGAACCACGAGGCCAATGCGGACTTTTACTACAAGTACTTCACCCTTCCCGACAACGGCAGCACCGTCTATGCGGAGCATTGGTACGCCTACGACCACCAGAACGTGCGGATCGTAACGCTGGACACCAATACGGGCTTCACGAATCAGACCCAGCTCAACTGGCTGGATGCGACCCTGGCCGATGCGGCGGCAGACGACGGCATCGATTTCGTTTTCGCCCAGATGCACCACCCACACCTGTCCGAGTTGTGGACGCCGGGCAATCTCTCCTATGCGACCCAGATCGTCGAGCGCCTGGAGAACTTCACGACCGCTACGGGCAAGCCGACGATCCACTTTTTCGGTCATACCCATGGCTACTCGCGAGGCCAGAGCCGGGACCATAACCACCTCATGGTCAACGTGGCTTCCGGGATGGGCAGCGTTGACTACTGGTACGAGTACCCCCAGGAAGACTACCCCGAATTCCAGTACTCGGTGCCCGAGTGGGGGTTTGTCGTTATGGACGTGGAGGCTGGTCTCGATCCCAAGTTCCGTCTGCGTCGAGTGAGCCGGGGCAATGACTTCATCTTCCGAGACAACGAGATCGTGGACGAGATCTCTGTCCGGCGGTTTAACAACGGGCCGGCCAAGCCGATGGCCCTTCTTCCAGGGATGTCCAGCGGCCAGGTTCCGGGGATCGACGTGGCCTTAGAGGGATCTCCCTTTTCAGACTTCGATGGAGACCCCGCACTCGAGAGCCACTGGCAGGTGACCTCGGTGCCGGGGGACTACTCGGACCCGGTGGCCGAGGATTGGAAACGACGTGAAAACTGGTACCGCCCGCCCAACGGTGACTCCTGGTACAGCGTCAACACCGTCACCGATCCCAACATCACGCGGACGGTGTTGTCTGAATCCCTTCCCGGCTGCAGCCAGGTCTGGTGGCGGGTGCGGTATCGGGACGAGGCCCTGGCCTGGAGCGACTGGTCCGAGGAACAGACCTTCATGGTGGGCGAGTCGGATACGGGCCCCTTCGCCCCGACCCCGGGCAACGGATCTGAGGGGGTCAGCCTCACCCCGATCCTGACCTGGACTCCCTGCACCCCGGGCGATGCCTATGACGTCTATTTTGGAACGACAGCGTCTCTTGGGACTTCCGATCATTTAGGCACGGTGTCAGCCACCCTCTTCGGGCCGGGCCTTCTCCAGCCCGACACCGAGTACTTCTGGCGCGTCGACAAGCATCTGGCTGGGCAGGTCATCGCCGGGCCGGTGTGGTCCTTCTCAACGTCGCCCTCTTACCCGACGGTCGGAACGGCCGAATGGCGGTTCAACGACATTGCGCCGGCAGACAGTTTCCCCTTGGACGCGGACCACGGCGCGTCGGTCATGTTCCCCTGGGGAATGTCGAAGGGAGTCAATTGGGATATTTCTACGACCGGGGACGGCGTGATGCCGCACCTAGACGGTCAGCCCACAGGATACCTCTGGCTCGACAACGTTTACGGCGCGAGCCAGGGTCTGCGGACCTTTTACCTGGCTCCCGGAAACGGGGGCGGGGGCGCTTCTGACGTTTTTGAGTTCACCATCGTCTGGGACGTCTATTTGGAAGGGCATCAAAGCGAACTTCAGGCTCTGTGGCAGGGCAACGCCAGCAATTCCAACGAAGCCGAGTTGTTCATGGACCAATCGACGAACGGATTCTGGGTCGGCGGGGGAACGGGTTACATTGGCAACAACCTCTGGTCTGGAGGGGAGTGGGTGCGGGTCGTTCACCGAGTGGACTACTCTGAATCCTCCGCCCTGTTCGTGAACGGCACCAAGGTGCTCAGCGACGAGGAGTTGACGGCACCCGATTGGCTCTACGGAGCGGGGTCGGGTCAGCCCGTCTGGATGTTGAGTGATGACGGGCCGGTCACTGACGTCACTTTGGTGCGCTGCGCGAACATCGCCATCGTGGACGCCCTCATGAGCGACGCAGACATCGCGGCCCTCGGGTCCCCCAACTCAGACGGCGTCTTCGTCGATTCTCCCTGGACCAATCTGGGGAATGGCCTGTCAGGTTCATTGGGCATCCCCGTTTTCCTTGGTGCTGGATCCCTCAAAGCAGGCCAGCCCCTTTCTCTCAATCTGCAGGGGGCTCTGCCTGGTAGCTTTACCTATCTGGTGGGGGGCCTTTCCACGATTCACGCGCCGTTCAAGGGCGGGGTCCTTGTGCCCTCCCCTGATATCATTCTTCCCGCCTTGCCAGTGGATCCATCAGGGGATCTTTCTCTCGGAGGGGTCTGGCCGGCGGGGATTCCCAGCGGCTTTACGATCA
Source organism: Planctomycetota bacterium (assembly GCA_036229545.1). Lineage (GTDB taxonomy): Bacteria > Planctomycetota > B15-G4 > B15-G4 > B15-G4 > JAZALG01. The sequence continues at coordinate 2,897 of JAZALG010000092.1, forward strand.
CTTTCCAGCACTGGCTCCCCGACCCGGCTGCACTCAAAGGCTTTGCCGCATCCAACGCTCTATCGGGTACGGTTCCCTAGGGAAGCATCATGGTGTTCTTTCGACTCCCCCGGTACGGCATCGCAGGAATCGTTGTCGCTCTGGCGACGCTTGTTCCGGTCGCCCAGGCCCAAGTCTCGGACACCTATTTCATGGCGGTTCATGGCTGTGAAGATCCTTCGGTGGACTGTCACAGCCCCATGAACCATCAGACCTACCTGCTGAGTTCGGATGATGGAGAAAACTGGACCGCTCTGGCGGGGTGGACGAGCTATCAGGGAAGCGTGCCGGATCTCATCCGTCGTGGCGACACCCTCTACCTCTACAACCCCAATCAACTCGTGCGTTATCACCTCGACACCGGTGTCCTGGACGGCCCGATGTGGGTGACTCTCCATGGCGGCACTTCGGGCGGTTTCGTTGACCCCAGTCTCTATCTAGACGAGGAGGGCAATCTGGTTCTGTTCTATCTTCCTGGGATTCTCGGCTCGGATCCTGCCGGATGCCCTCCAGGAAGTCCCACCTGCACCAAGTACATTCGCTCAGCTGTGGAGACGCCGGGTACGGACGGGATTGAGTTCGATGTCGCGGGGGACCGGCTCACCATCTCGGTGGGGGGCGGTGACCCGCCCTCGGCCTCGGATCCGGATATTTTCTTAGCCGGGGACACCTACGCGGTCCTCTTAGCCCGGGGGGCCTCCACTCAACTGTGGACCTCAGACAGCCTTCACGGGACCTATGTCCTCTCCACCGACCTGCCAAACGGTTTCCTTTGGTCGGGCGGCCCCGCGGTGGCTTCGGCCTTCTATGACCATGTCACCGGAGAGACCTGGCTCTATGCCCATAGCAATCTTCCCGTGGAAGGACTGGTCCAGCGGGCCGTGACCACCGACTTGACCAGTCCGGTCCCCTCGTCTTCCTGGTCCACGGTGCTCCAGCCTTCGGACCTTGGTCTTTCCACGACCACGGGAATCCTGGGGAGTCCGGGGTTGGCCCGGAATATCACTCCGGCGGGTACCGTGACCTCCTTCGGATCGGGTTGCGGGTCCTCCACGACCCCCGTCATCGACATCGGTGACCTTCCCCCCGAACTGGGGCAGTCGGCCTTCTCCTTTATGGTGACGGATGTCACCCCAGGGGCTGCGGGATGGATCCTTTTAGGATCATCTAACATCGGTTGGGGGGCCACCGTCCTTCCCTGGTCCCTGTCGGGCCTGGGGTATCCCGGCTGTGAACTCCTCGTCTCCCTCGATCTGCCCATGGTGCCTGTGACAGCCGATGCCACGGGTCTCGTGACCTTGAATCTGGGGATTCCCTCTGCCTCAATCCTCCTCGGCCAGACCTTTTACGCCCAGGGGGCCTTTCTGGATGCCTCTTCGGCTCTGGAGATGAGCGGAGGGATCGCCTTCACTCTCGGCTTGCAGTAGGCGACCTCGGTCAGGCGGGATCCTCTTCCCCGGCATCAAGTTCAATGGGCTTGTAGCCCCCCTTGGATCGGAAGGAGAGGGCGATCAGGCCGAAGGCCACCGCCAAAATCATGGGGAAGCGGGCCGCGTAGGTGAGGATGTCTCGTCCTGCCTGGGTTTCAGCCTGGGTGTAGAGGGCTCCTAATTCTTGCTGTTCACCAACGGTGAGGTTGGCGAGATAGGCATCCTTTCTATCCGGAAGGATTGCCTCGTGAGTCATGCCCAGAAAGGATTTGGATTCAGAAGATGCCTGAGCAAGGGCCGGGGCTTCTTCACTCATCGTGGCGTGGATGGACTTGTCAAAGCCCACGCCCAGCAATTGCCCTCCAACGATGCCCACTGACAGGAGTCCGATGGCCGAGACGGTGTTGAGGGTTAGGGCGCCGCCCTGGGGGTAGCGCTCTGCTGTGAATCCCAACACGCAGGGCCAGTAGTAGGTCTGGCCCATGGCGTAGAGGACGAAGGCGATGAAGATCGCCGTTCCCGTGGCGCTGGAGAGCCACCACAGGCCCACCGCTGAGAAGACACCGCTTAAGCAGAGCAGGGAGGGGGGGGTGAAGAATTTGAGAATCCCTCCGGCAAAGACTCGGAGGACGAGCATGATCGAAGCGCTGAACACCAAGGCGTAGGCCGGGTTGAAATCGTTGTTTTCCAAAACGGGGGTCATCAACTTCTTGATCCAACTGTCCGTTCCCAATTCGGTGGTCGCCAGGGGGATCATGAGCAGGCACATCAAGAAGAAGATGGGCTGGCCCAGGGCGTTGACAGCCTTGCCAAAGATCCCGCCCACCGCCAGACCCATGAGCAGGCTGACGTTGAACCAATTCTCCGGCTTGGTCCACGCGGTGAGTTCGTGGACCTGGTTTCCGATCTCGTAGATCATCATGAACGAGGCGAGAAAGGCTCCTAAGAATCCTACCTGCCGCAGCATGTCGATGTAGGGGACGCCGGCCTGGACCCGTTCGTCGACGGGGAAGCGGCACTTGAGGTACATCAGGAGGTAGGCGACCGCGGGACCCAGGATCCAGAGGGCATGAGCCCGCCACCCCTCGATCATCGACTCGGTGCCGATGATGGCCAGGGTTCCCAAGGCGAGTCCCGCCGGCCAGGAGGCGTGAAGAATGGTCAGCCACTTGGTCTTTTCCTTGGGGTAGACCGTCGCGCAGATGGGGTTGATGACCGCCTCGACGATGCCGTGACCGAGGCCGGCACAGAAGGCCGCGAAGTACAAGGCTCCGTAGCTCTCCGCCGTGAAGGTTAGGACTCCTGAGGCCCCCTGAAGGAGGAAGGCGAAGATCATGGGAGTTTTGTAGCCCGTGCGGTCCACGAAGAGGCTGAACCCGATCATGGTCAGAGCGATGGGCCAGAGGGAGGCCCCGAAGATTTGGCCGATCTGGTGGTTCGTCAGGCCGAGTTCTTCGCCGTAGACCCCGCCCATGGCGACCCGGAAGGCAAAACCGAATCCCGCCGCAGTAAGGGCAAAGAAACTCGCCCAGAAGAGGAGTCTCTTTTCCTCTTGGGTGAGGTCCTTGGCGGTCACGACGTCGGTCATCAGAACTCTCCTAGACGGGGGCTTTGCAGATCAATGGGCCAAAGTCTCCGCTGAGGCCCACTGCCTCGTCAAGGAATTCCGCGACATCACTCCTTCACGGGTGAAGGAGGTAAAGCCCCGGCCGAGTGTTGGGTCCAGATCCTACGGCTGACCCATAATCACCGAGAGGCCGTCGCTGGCCTGGAATCCACCCGATCCCTTGGAGATCAGCCACTGCATCTGAAAGGCCACTCCGGGGAGGGCGGGTCCGGAGGGGAGTCCTGAGGGGAGGGTAAGGCTTCCCCCGGTGGTTCCCATGGCGACGATGGGGCCGAGCATGATGGAGGGGGGGAAGGGATTGAGATACAGGAGGTTCCCGTGGAGGAAGGGAATCGCCGGGCAGGAATAAGAGGGGCTGAGGAACAGGCCGGCGAGGGTACCGGGAGCGGAATCCGCTCCGGTCAGTCTGAGGACGATGCTGCCTCCAGGAATCCATGCCCCGGTCGCGCTGATCTGAGGTTCGGAGGCTCCGGTGGGATCGCTTCCGTCGCCGTAGGTGATGGCATGAGGCTGGAAGGCGAGGCCGTGCATGGTGTCACCGATGGGGATGGCGTAACAACTCGAGGGGGAGGCGAGGGTGGGGGGAGCGGGGAGGCCTCCCACGAGGGTGCGCAGGACCGTCTTTCCGTCTGTGACCACAAGGGTCGTGGGGGAAGAGGTGGTCTCGACGGCGATGCCAAGGAGGACGGGGTTTACTCCAGGGCTTCCCGAACAGAGTCCGCCGGGGCCGATTGGGAATGAGAGTTGAACGGTGCCGCTGATCTTGATCTGGGAGACTTCTCCGGCGTCGTCGCAGGCCCAGAGGGTATCGGTGACAGGGTCCCAAGAAAGGCCAGTAATGAAGCCTGCGGTCAGGGCCTGCCAGGGGGGCACGATGATCGATTCAGGCAGGCAGCCTGGAGGGGCCGGAGGCCTGACCCCGACGATGTCTTTTCCGTCTGTGAGATACAGAATCTGATTGTGCCAGTCCCAGGCCAGGCCCGTGATGCCGCCGATAACCGTCGGCGCGAAAATGCGCATGGCCCCGCCCTTGCTGTCGAACTCCACGACGGTTTTCCCGTCGGTGAGCCAGGTGGAATCGGCCTGGGGGTCGGACGCCATGCCTCCAAAGAGGCTGGAGACGGGAATGGGGCTGGGCATGGGGCAGATCGTGCCGCCGGTGCTGATGTAGATATAGCCAGACACCTGGGGGCCGTTGGGGTAGTCACAGGCGCCAGGGGGGCCGGTGATCTCGGCGACCTTGCCGCTGCCGCCGAGCATGAAGACTGTTTGAGTCCAAGCAGGACCGGCCAAGCACAGGGAAAGAGCGACAAGGAGGAGGATGGAGCGAAACCCCAGTCCCCCTCGATCAAATGAACAATCTTTGTTGTGCATGACGACTCCTATCCCTGGCGTGACCGATCCTCTCCAGAGTTTACAGCGGAATGAGAAATCGCGGGGGCGGACAATCCTGACTTCTTCGGCCTACCTCGGATTGCGTATCCTTGAGGTACCTGAAGTAGGCGAATCTCGGGCCCTGGAGAGAATGAAGCATGCCTATCGGCATTATCATCATCCTGGTGTTAGTGGTGTGCGTCTTGGTGAGGGCGGGATATCGGGTGATGACAGGAACTGGAGGCGGGCTTTCCCGACTTCTTTTGATCCTGGGATGCCTTGCTCTCGCGGGGCAGGCTGTGATTTCGTATCTCCACAGTTTTGAGACTCAAGATGGGATGGCGCTCTTTCGAGTGGGCGCAGGAATCGTCTGTCTCGGATCTCTTTTGGGCGCCTTCAAGCTCTGGGCGAACCGCTAGCCTGCGCGCTGGGCGAAGTCCTCGTTCCTGCGACTTCGGTCCAGTAGGCTCATTCGTGTTGACCGGACCTCTGGGAGGGAAAGTGATGCAGTTGAATGTGAAGGGGATGGCAATGGCGGCGGGCCTCTTTTGGGGAGGTGCCATTTTGATTGTCGGATTGGCGGCAACCTGCCTGGGTGTTACCGACGGGGCCTACTACGGCAAGGATTTCCTGCTGGCGATGGCTTCGATTTATCCGGGGTATCAGGGTCTTCCGACGGTGGGGGATTCCATTGCAGGAGGGCTTTACGGCCTTTTGGACGGTGTAATTTTCGGTGCGATCTTCGCCTGGCTGTACAACTGCTGCAGTGGCTGTGGTGCGAAAGAGGAGTAAGTACCCCCTCTGAGCGTGAAATCATCTCACTGAGGGGTCGTTTGTGTGTTGGTGGACTGCTCTGTCTGCCTACAGGTGGGGGGTCTATCTCGTCGAAGAGTGCGTGATATACTCAGAAGTTCGGAAGAGACCACTTTTCGGGCAACCAACCAAAGGCATCGGGCCAACTCCCCATGACCCGCAAGCATATCGTGATGTATCTACCCTGCCGGGGCGATCCGGCCAAGGGTGAGGTGATCGCTGCAGATTTGTTCCCACTGGAACTGCAGCAGATCGCTGGCGTGGCTCTCGAGCGCGGTTGGACGGTGGATCTCATCGACGCCATGATCGAGGACAAGCCACTCGAGCGAGTCCTGGCTGCTTGCGATGAGGCCGA
>JAZALG010000093.1:0-7398 GCA_036229545.1 Planctomycetota bacterium
CCCCGCGCCTCGATTCCACCGACCCCGTAGGCGATGGCGACGCGGATGTTCTGTCGGCGTCCGAGGATGACGACACGATCGCCTGGTACGAGAACTTAGGGGGCGCCTTCGGTCCCCGGCAGGTGATCACGACTTCGTTGAATAAGCCCCAGTCCGTCTATGCAACCGACCTAGATGGAGATGGGGACGCGGATGTTCTGGCGGCATCTGAGGAGGACTCAAGTGTGACCGATATTGCCTGCCTGATCGTTTGGTACGAGAATCTGGGTGGCGCTTTCGGTCCCCAGCAGGTGATTACATTCGCGATCAATGAGCCCCAGAGCATCTATGCTACGGACCTGGACGGAGACGGAGACGCGGATGTTCTGTCTGCGTCCGAGGAGGACGACAAGGTCGCCTGGTACGAGAACCTCACTCCGCCGTCTGTGGATTGCAATGGCAACGGAATCTCAGACGTGGCGGACATCGCCAACGGAATGAGCCTGGATACCAACGGCGATGGCATACCTGATGAGTGCCAGGGCACCTGGATGGATCTCGGGAATGCACTTGGAGGCATGCACGGAGCCCCACTCTTCATTGGCTCTGGCCCGTTGCTCTCAGGCGCACAGATCAACCTTTGGATGGCGCACACGCTGCCCTTTACAGGGTGTTATCTCGTTGTCGGATTTCTTCCACTCAACGTGTCGTTCAAAGGAGGCAGCTTGGTGCCTAGTCCTGACCTCGTGTTGCCGTTCAGCGCCGATGGCTTCGGAGCTGTCCACCTGCCCGCTCCATGGCCTGATGGAGTTCCGCCAAACTTTTCTGTCTACATGCAGTGGTGGGTCCTGGATGCCGCTGGTCCAAAGGGCTTTGCGGCGAGCAACGCCCTATCTGTGACCACGCCTTAAGAATCCCCTCCTCACGCCCCAAGAACAGCATCCACGAGGGATTTCCTGCGGGGCCTGGAGCGGGTGGTAGACTGTCAGGGCATTGTTGATCGGAGGAACTACACCCTTGCGTCTTCTCAGCCTACTCTTTGCCATTGCCCTTACTGGACCGGCGGTGGCTGCCCAGACCGGCCCGCCCCCGCTTCCTTGGGTTGACCTCGGTCATGCCCTTTCGGGGTCTACGGGCGACCCTCTCCTTCGCGGTACGGGGACCTTGGATCCGGACACCATGGTGAGGATCACGTTGTCCAATGTGGTTCCCCACATGCCCGCTTGGCTGTTGATCGGAGTCTCAGAGTCCTACGCTTCCTACAAGAGCGGGGTGATGGTGCCCAGTCCAGACAATTTCGCCTTTGATTTCACTCGGTCAGGGTCGACCTCGGTGGAAGGGCGCTGGCCGGTAGGGATCCCTTCCGGTTTCCAGGCCTGCCTGCAGTGGTGGATCGCTGACGGGGCCGGCCCTGAGGGATTTGCGGCTTCGAACGCCGTGCGACTCACCGCTCCTTAAGGGAACGAGACTCTCCCGAGAGCATCCTCCGCAGTTTCCGAGGTGCTGGTACACTGCTCGTTGATTTTCATCCGGAGAGACGAGGAACTTCGATGGATTTGGTGAAGGGATTGATCGCGCTGGTCGTCGTGGCCACTTCTCTGCAAGCCCAGTTCGGGTTCCAGCAGGTGATCAACAAAGAGGCCGACGCCGCGTCTTGCGTCTACGCGGCTGACTTGGATGGCGACGGGGATGCCGATGTTCTGTCGGCCAACGGGAGTTTCACCAGCCCGAGGATCTCCTGGTATGTGAACAAGGGGAACGGGATCTTCGGGGACGAACAGATCATCACGTCCTTGGCCCACTACGCGCAGGATGTTTATGCCAAAGATCTTGACGGAGACGGAGATCTGGATGTTCTCGCGGCTGCCAGTTTCAACGATAAGATTGCTTGGTACGAAAACCTTGATGGCGGTTCCTTCGGTCCTCAGCAACTGATCACCAACACAGCGGATGGTGCCACCAGCGTCTTCGCTTTGGATCTGGATGGTGACGGGGACGCTGATGTCCTCGCGGCGTCTTTCTTCGACGACACGATCGCCTGGTACGAGAATCTGGGTGGCGGGACCTTCGGTCCACAGCAGGTGATCACGACGGATGCGCTCTATGCCCAATCTGTCCATGCCGCTGATCTCGATGGGGACGGGGATGCCGATGTTTTGAGCGCCTCGAAAAAGGACGATACGATCGCTTGGCACGAGAACTTGGGTGGCGGATCTTTCGGTCCCCGGCAGACCTTGACCACCTCAGCTCTGGAGGCTTCCGATGTCTTTGCCGCTGACCTTGACGGAGACGGAGACCTCGATGTTCTGAGCACGTCTGCGGGTGACGACACCGTGGCTTTTTATGAGAACCTCGGCGGAGGAGCCTTCGGTCCCCAGCAGGTCATCAGCACGCGGCCCGATGGGGTGCAGAGCGTCTATGCTGCTGACCTTGATGCCGACGGTGACCTCGACGTCCTTACCGCATCGGAAAATGACGCCACCATCGGCTCCTATGAGAACTTAGGTGGGGGAAATTTTGGGGGCATCAAAAAAATTAGCCGTATCGCATGGGGGGCCCAATGCGCCTTTGCCATAGACCTCGACGCCGACGGCGATGTGGATGTGCTCTCGGCCTCGGCTTTGAACGACGCCATTCTCTGGTATCGAAACGTTTCCGGTCATCACGGCGGGACCGTGGGGTTTGTCGACTGTAACAGCAACGGATTCTCTGATGAGTCGGATATCAATACGGGCAAGAGCGCCGACCTCAACTCGGACGGCATCCCCGACGAGTGTCAGACCTTCTGGTCGGATCTGGGGTCTGCCCTGGCGGGATCCGGCGGCGAGCCCTACCTCACAGGACAGGGGCTGATGCACCCCGGGGAATCGATTGTTCTCATCCTCACCGACGCCAGTCCCCTGGCACCCACCTACTTCACGATCGGTTTTACCGCTCTGGCGGCTCCGTTTAAGGGAGGGGTTCTGGTTCCGAATCCGGATCTTGTGCTTCTCCCGGTGCCGGTCTCGAGCCAGGGGAGTCTGGTGGTTTCTTCGATCTGGCCGGTCCGGGGGCCGCCGGGTCTTGCCGTGTACTTCCAGCATTGGATTGTGGACGACGTGGGGGTGGAGGGCTTTGCGGCATCGAACGCGGTCGTTGGTGCCATTCCCTAGAAACGGGGCACAGGTTCCCGTTCTCTGGATGGACTGGCCGTTTCTGCCCCGGAATCCAAATCCGCTGATAAACTGAAACGACGGGATGGGCTGTCAGGAGAGAGACTTCAAGGTGCGTTGTGTGATCGGGTTCTTTGCGGCGATGCTGATGTCATCATCGGTGACTGCCCAACTCTTTGGGACACAGCAGGTTCTGTCATCGACGGCGGACTGGGCGACCTGTGTGCGGGCGGCCGACCTAGACGGCGACGGTGATATTGATGTCCTCGCCTCCTCAGCCCTCGATGAGACCGTGGGCTGGTATGAGAATCAAGGGGATGGGACCTTCGGTCATGGGACACCGATTACCACCTCGGCGAAGGGGGTCTGGAGCGTGGCCATCGCGGACATGGACGGGGATGGGGACCCGGACGTTCTGACCTCATCCACGAACAATGACTGGGTCAGTTGGCACGAGAATCTCGGGGGAGGCGCCTTCGGGCCCGGACAGGTCATCACTCTCGCGGCGGATTTTCCGACTTCTATCTTTGCCACGGATCTTGACGGGGATGGAGACGCCGACGTTCTGGCCGCCTACTGGGACGATGATGCGATCGTCTGGCAGGAGAACCTCGGGGGGGGAGCCTTCGGGACGCCCCAATACCTCACCACCACGGCGGGCGACGCTTCCAGCGTCTATGCCACGGACATGGACGGGGACGGAGACGCCGATGTCCTCTCGGCGTCTCCTTTCGACGACACCATCGACTACTACGAAAATCTCGGGGGCGGTTCCTTCGGGGGCCGGCAGCCGGTGACCCAAATCGCCGACGCGGCCTGGACGGTTTTTGCGGCGGACCTTGACGGAGACGGGGACAAAGATGTCCTGTCCGCTTCTACCAATGACGACAAGATTGCCTGGTATGAGAACTTCGGCGGCGGGATCTTCGGCCCCCAGCAGGTGATTACCACTTCGGCGGATGGGGCGCGTTCGGTCTATGCCGCCGATTTGGATTTAGACGGGGACATCGATGTCCTCTCGGCTTCTGTTTTCGACGACAAGGTTGCCTGGTACGAGAATCTCGGAGGGGGGGTGTTCGGATCCCAGGAGGTGATCACCACCGACACGGACAAGGCTTCCTGTGTCTATGCGGCTGATCTTGACGGCGATGGAGACTTGGATGTGCTTTCGACTTCTTCGGGGGATGATGAGATCTCCTGGTTTGAGAACTTCCACACCATCCTCATCGATTGCAATGCCAACGGAGTGTCCGACGCGGTGGACATTTCAGGGGGCTTCAGCCTCGACGACAACAGTGACGGGATTCCCGATGAGTGCCAGACCCTCTGGGTCGATCTGGGATTAAGTCTGGCCGGATCCTTGGGTTCTCCGGATCTGCGAGGCAGCGGACTCCTCCTACCAGGAGAGTCGATCACGCTTGATCTCACCAACGCCAAACCCTTCGCCTACACCATCCTGGTCATGGGCTATTCGACCGTGGGAGCCCCCTTCAAGGGTGGGACGTTGGTCCCCTCTCCCGATGCGGTTCTTCCCGCGTTCCTCGTTCCTCCGGGAGGTTTCATCCAACTGGCGGGAGTTTTTCCTGCTGTGCCTTTCTCAGGGCTGACCCTGTATTTCCAGCATTGGCTCTTGGATAGCTCAGGGCCCCATGGATTTACGGCCTCAAACGCCGTGTTGAGCGAGGTTCCTTAACGGCGTTCTTTTGCTCCTTTGTGCCGTCTTGTTGGAGTGGGTCGAGATCGGGCCGAACGAAATGAGCACGAGACAGAAAAACGGGTGATTTGATACTCTTCTGGGCCATTCTCGACGAAATAACGGGCAGGTCGGATGCGTAATATTCTCCCCTTGGTTTTCATCGGTCTTTCGACGGTTTCTGTGTGGGCACAATTTGGCCCTCAGCAGACGGTGACGACGTCTGCCCTGGCGGCTTTTGGCGTTCATGGGGCGGATTTGGACGGGGATGGGGATGCCGACCTGCTTTCCGCTTCGTGGGGCGATGACAAGATCGCCTGGTACGAGAACCTGGGCGGTGGAGCCTTCGGCCCTCAGCAGGTGATCACCACCTCTGCAGGGGGTGCGTTCAGCGTTTTTGCTGCGGACCTGGACGGGGACGGAGATGCCGATGTCCTGTCCGCTTCGGCGGATGACGACAAGGTCGCTTGGTATGAGAACCTTGGGCTTGGATCTTTCGGTCCTCAGCAAATGATCACCCAGGATGCAGTCGGGGCACAGGATGTGTACGCCGCGGACCTGGACGGGGACGGAGATGTCGACGTCCTGTCGGCTTCTGGAAATGATGACACCATCGCCTGGTACGAGAACCTGGGTACGGGTGTCTTCGGTGTCAGGCAGGTACTTTCCGCCTCGGCGGACTTTGCAACCAGCGTGACCACGGCTGACCTCGATGCGGATGGTGACCTGGATGTCCTCTCTGCCTCCTACAACGACGACACGATTGCCTGGTATGAGAATTTCGGTGGCGGGTCCTTTGGCCCCCAGCAGGTGATCACGACTCTGGCCAACGGGGCGATCAGCGCCTGCACCGCGGATGTCGATGGCGACGGTGACCTCGACGTTCTTTCCGCTTCCTGGTGGGATGACAAGATCGCGTGGTACGAGAATCTCGGTGGTGGATCTTTCGGGCCCCAGTTGATCATCACGACCGCGGCCAAGGGCGCCCAGGATGTTTATGTCGCGGACCTGGACGGCGACGGTGACCCCGACGCTCTCTCCGCTTCGGAACGGGATGACACGATTGCCTGGTATGAGAATGTGGGCGGCTCCTATGGGCCTCGGAAGGTGATCTCTTCGTCAGCTAACGGCGCCTGGAGTGTTTTCGCGACTGACCTTGACGGCTCGGGCGACCCCGATGTGATCTCGGCTTCTTGGCTCGATCACAAGATCTCTTGGTACGAAAACCTGGGAAGTGGGTCCTTCGGCTGGATGCGGATCATCACCAACGCAGCGGACGGTGCGGACAGCATCTATTCCAGCGATTTTGACGGAGACGGAGACGCAGATGTCTTAACGGGAAGTTTCAACGACGGCGTCATTGCTTCTTTTGAAAACCTTGGCGATGGGACCTTCGCCCCGCGGCAGATCGTTACCACGACGGCACCCAATATCATGGAACTCACCGGGGGTGACCTCGATGGGGATGGGGATTTGGACATCCTGTCGGCTTCTCTTTCGGGGAGTGCTGTCAGTTGCTATGAGAATCTGGGAGGCGGTGTGTTTGGGGTTCAACAGACCATTGATCTACTTCCCACGATCGGCGCAACGGATATTCACACTGCGGACCTCGACGGGGACGGCGATGCCGATCTGGTGACCTCGAGTTACATCGACGGGACGATCGCCGCCTATGAAAACTTGGGCAATGGAACGTTCCAGGCCAAGAAGGTCGTGACCACGATGGCGCTTGGTGCCATGGCGGTGACGACGGACGATCTCGATGGCGACGGAGATCTTGATCTCCTCGCGGCGTCTGAGATCGCCAATACCGTGACCTGGTACGAAAATCTTGGCAGCCTGTTCTTTGGGTCCCAACAGGTCATCACTAACACGGCCCTGGGCGCTAAGAGCGTGGATTCTGCCGACCTCGACGGGGATGGTGACGTGGATGTCCTTTCCGCGTCGACCCATGACGACGTGGTGGGCTGGTATGAAAATCTAGGCGGTGGAGCCTTCGGGCCTCGCCAGGTGATCTCTTCCTTCGTGGACTTTGCTATTGATGTTCTGGCTGTGGATCTGGACGGGGACGGCGATCGTGATGTTGTGACGGCCTCCTACGGCGACCACACCGTTGCCTGGCATGAAAACCAGGGCGGAGGTGTCTTTGGACCTGGGCAGGTTGTCACCACCGAGGCCGCCGGCGTCACGGCGATTGTGGCGAAGGACCTCAATGGCGACGGCAATCCTGACCTACTTTCGGCCTCGTTCCTGGACGACACCGTGGCCTGGTACGAGAATCTGGCCCCGGCTCTCATCGATTGCAACGGCAACGGGATCCATGACGACCTCGATCTGACCCATGGAACCAGTTCCGATGTGAACGGGGACGGGGTTCCCGATGACTGCCAGGGCAGTTGGGATAATTTGGGCCATGCTCTGGCCGGTGTGAGTGGCGATCCCCTCTTTGAGGGGCAGGGACTGCTCCTCGGCGGTGAGACGGCGAACTTCGCTTTGTCCAATGCCCGCGCCTTCTCTTTCTGTTACCTCCTGGCTGGATTTTCTGACATCTCGGCTCCCTTCAAGGGGGGCGTG
>JAZALG010000094.1:0-15394 GCA_036229545.1 Planctomycetota bacterium
TTTCCCGAGAGTGAGGTCATCGAGAGAGGCCGTATGTTGTGGCACGGAGACTCCTGTTCTCGACGACTGTCCCAAGTGACGCCCACAGGATGCCCGACTCACTGAAATTAGGCCCACATATCGTTTGTGTAAGAACGAAGAGAGCAGAACAGATCTGTCCGCTGGGGCTCTGGGCGTCTATGCCGACCCGTAATGGTGCTCCTGGTAGTCTCTGACCATTCGACGAGCGCTGAACCGCTCTAAGAAGGACGCCATGGACCGTCGCATCGTGGCAATCCACTCGACGGGGAGCCCGGCTTCGTTCCTTTGGAAATAGAGGGGGACCACCCTTTGCTCAAGTGTGTCGAAAAGGATCTTGGCGTCCCGTTCCTGGTCGGGTGGTGTGGCTTCTCCAAGTGTGAATCCAACGTCGTCCGAAGCGGCTTCTGCCCACCACCCATCGGGCACTGAGGCGTGAAGGGCACCATTGATCACGGCTTTCATTCCCGATGTTCCACACGCTTCCCGTGGCCATTCCGGCGTATTGAGCCAGCAGTCAGAGCCTCCCACAAGCAGTCTGGAAACGGCCATGTCGTAATCTTCAATGAAGACGATGCGACCGAGGAGATCTTCCTGACGTGCGATTTCCCACAGGGAGCGAATGGCCTCCTGGCCTCCCCTGTCCGCTGGGTGAGCTTTTCCAGACAGGATGAGTTGAACCGGGCAGTCTTCGTTCGACAGCAGGCGGACGAGTCGTTGGGTGTCGTGGAAGAGAAGGTCTGACCGTTTGTAAGGTGCGAACCGACGTGCAAAACCGATGGTCAGCGCTTGGGGATTGAGAAGGTTGCTGATGCGGCGGAGAACATTGGGCGCATGTCCATGGCGGGCAAACTGGGTGAGAGTCCGGATCCTGACGAAGCGCATAAGTCGGTGTTTCTGTGCTGTGTGAGCCGCCCAGAGTGTTTCGTCCGGCAACTCCGCCGCTCGTGCGGCAAGGACACCCGGCTCCGATCCGTCCTCTGCCTGGAGAACTTTGGCAACCTCCCTTCCCATCCAGGTGGGCAGGTGCACGCCGTTGGTAATGGGGTCGATTGTGTGTCGAGGCCACATCTGTCCGCTGACTTCGGCGTGAAGTGCGCTCACACCGTTGGCCTTGTGGCTGAGATTGAGGGCGACCGCAGTGAGGTTGAATCCGCCTTCACCGTTTTCGGCTTTTCCAAGACTTAAGATCTCCTCGGGCGCAACCTCCATCCGTTCGGAAAGGGATGCCAGATAAGGCAAGACGGTGCTTTCCTCGAAGGACTCGTTGCCCGCTGGCACCGTGGTGTGGGTCGTGAACACGTGATGCTCGCGTGCGGCCCGAACCGCCGCCTCAAGGTCTCCTTTTTTCTCGCCGCCGAGGTGTTCGAGGGCTGCGAAGGCAGTGTGCCCTTCATTCAAGTGCCACAACGTTGGTGTGGCCTCAAGGGCGTCGAGGACGGCGACAGCCCCTCTTCCAAGGAGAACTTCTTGCTCAAGGCGAAGTTCCCGTCCATCGACGTACAGTTGAGACGTAATAAATCGGTCCTCGGCTTCATTGCTTTGGTTGTGACTGTCGAGGAGACGCAGTGGAATTTTTCCCACGAAGGTGGCCCAGACTCTCACGGTGACCTCTCGGTCATCCATTTGGATGGGAACGCGGAGGGAAGACCCTTCTTGATTGGCCACCCGGAGGAGGGGGAGCCGATAGGCATCAAGGGCGGGAAAGTGATGCTGCTGATTTCCGTTGGCGTCGACGACCTGCCTGAAGTAACCCCGGCGGTAGTAGAGTCCCACGGCGATGAGGGGAAGGCCCAAATCAGAAGCGCCTTTCAGGTGGTCTCCCGCGAGGACTCCGAGTCCTCCCGAGTAAATTGGGAGGGACTCATGCAGGCCGTACTCCGCTGAGATGTAGGCAACTTTTGGAGGGAGCCCTGTGGGAAGAGAAGCCTCTTTGAAATTTTGTGAGACACGTTGCATCTCAGTGAGGAAATCGTCGTCCTCAGCGAGAGAGTCAAGCCGGGTGTTGTGGGTGAGTTGAAGGAGGCGAATGGGATTTCTGTATCGGACCCACAGGTCTGGGTCGACCCGGCGAAAAAGTTGACGCGCCTGCCGCTTCCATGCCCACCAGAAATTATAGGACAGGTCCTTGAGCGGCTTGAGCGGCTCGGGGAGGTCCCAATGGACGGCAGGGAGGACAGGTATGGAGAAAGGCATGGCGGTGGTCCGGAGGTTCTTTTGTTGCCGATAGCATGCCCTGCGTGGCGCTTCTCGACCAGACCTAGGGGATTGGTTCTGAATTTCAGACGAGCCCTTTATCTCGCATGGAGGGCGGGTCCATGGCGCCATGAGCCGAGATGCGTAGAATGCTCCCCGCTTTTCTGGCAAGTGGATCTGCCACACTCGCTCGCCTTATTGCTGAATGGGAACCCTTCACTTGCTCACTACCGCTCTTCTCCTCGCAGTCCTGTGCTGGGCGCCTGATGAGCCCGCGCACCATGTGGATCACGGGGAACTGACGCAGCGGCTGGCCCAGTTGGTCGGATCCCACCCGCAGATCGCCCAACTTTTAACTTTAGGCTACTCCCAGGGTCAGCGGTCTATTTCGGCGCTGGTTCTTGGACGCTCGGACATCAACCTGGAAGAGGCGATTGGCGTGCTCTTGGTCGGAGGCTTGGATGGCCGGCGTCTCTCCGATGCCAGTGTTCTTCTGGGAGTCGCCGAGCGGCTCCTCGAAGATGAGGCCGAGCTGGCTGATGCACTGGGGGACAGGGTGATCGTGCTGGTGCCTCGCGTGAGTCCCGACGGAGGCGAGGTCTTGCTCGGTTCCGATGGTCCAAGCCAAGCGCAGAGGGGGAATGGCCGGCAGGATGATGCCGACAAGGATGGCAGAACGGATGAAGACGGTCCGGAAGACCTTGACGGCGATGGCATGGTGGCATGGATGCGCATTCCTGATCCAGAAGGTGAGTGGGTGATCGATGAACACGACCCTCGATCACTTCGCAAGGCTCGCCGCGACCGAGGAGAGAGGCCCACCCATCGCGTCCAGCGCGAGGGCAGAGATCTGGATGGGGACGGAAAGATCAATGAGGATGACCTGAGCGGCGTAGAGGTTGATCGGAACTTCCCGCATCGCTGGCTGGAACACGACAGTCGTTCCGGCGCGTACCCGTTCAGTGAGCCGGAATCTTCTGCCCTGGGAGAGTTTTTGCTGGAGCACCCAGGGATCGTTGCGGTGATTGATGTCGGATCGCAAGACACTCTGGTGACCCTGCCCAAGAAAGACGAAAAACCTCAGCGAGGGGGGTGGCGAAGCGGATTTTCGGCGCCACTGAAGGGACTGCTCACCAAGGACCACGAGACGCTCAAGGAACTGCAGCGACGCCTGAAAGGTGTCTCCGAAGAGAAGGTCCATGAAGCGAAGGCCGACGGACTCGCCGACGGCAGTTTCCTGTCTTGGGCGTATTTTCACGGAGGGCGCTGGCCGATTGCTGTGACTCCCTGGGAAGTTCCACAAGATCTGCCCAAGGGCAAGGAGGCTGAAGAGGAGGAGGCCGAGGAGAAGAACGACGCCGAGAGTCCTCCTCAAGGCGACGCGGTGGAGGATGAAAAAGCAGAGGAAGCGAAGCCAACCTCCGACCCGGACAGCCCTGTTCCGGCCGCGGTGCTTTCCTGGCTCGACAAAGAGCGGGATGGCGAGGGGTTTGTTCCCTGGTCGTCTTTCGATCACCCGGATCTGGGCGAAGTGGAAATTGGCGGTTTCGTCCCCGGACTGTTGGTGAATCCCTCCTATGAGGTAACGGATGGACTTGCTGAGATTCTGACACCCTTCGTCAGTGAACTCCTGGAGATGCTCCCGGTTGTTCGCTTCGAGGACGTTGCCGTGGAGCGTCTCGGGCCTGATCTCCATGCGATTTCGGTAGCGGTCGTCAATCCTTCGCCCCTTCCCACAGCATCCTCTCTTGGTGCGGAGGCACGAATCCAGCGGCCACTCCGCCTGCGTTTGGACCTTCCGGAGAATGCGGTGCGCCTTCATGGCTCTACGCAGGAGCTCATTGGACGACTCGAAGGGGCCGGAGGCCGGCACGAGGTTCGATGGGTTGTGTCCGCTCCGTCGGGAACCGTGGTTTCCCTACTTTTGGATGCGGAAACCGTGCCCGATCTTGTCGAGGAGGTCACCTTGCCATGAAGGGAAAGATCTCCTTTGCTTTTGTGGTGTTTGCCGTGGCCTTTGTTTGCCCTCTCTTAACGGCTCAGAGTGATCGGGAACCGAAGGTCCCTATCGCTTGGAACCGTTTTTACGATTACGACGGAATCGTGAAACTTTGCGCCAAATTAGCCGCGGCCTACCCCCAAAGATGCACCCTTTCTTACCTGGGGCCGAGTGAACAGCAACGGCCCATGCCCCTCCTCACCATCGCCTCGAATGTTCGGGGAGATCTCGATAGCCGGTCGGCGATGTGGGTCGACGGAAATGTCCACGGCAATGAAGTCCAAGGCGCCGAGGCGTGCGTCTACCTCGCCTGGACTTTGCTGGAGCGATACGGCGAGGTCGACGCGATCACCGAGGTCGTCGATGAGCGGGTGTTTTACATCCTTCCCATGGTGAATCCCGATGGGCGGCAATATTGGTTCGAAGAAGCGAACACCGCCCACAGTTCACGAAGCGGCCAAAAGCCCACCGACAACGACCGAGACGGACTGTTCGACGAAGACGGCCCGGATGATCTCGACGGGGATGGTCATATCGTTGCCATGAGGAAACGTGTGGAAGCTGGCACGGGAACACACCGCCTTTCCCCCGGTGATCGGCGGCTGCTGGAGTTCGTGCCGATGGACAAGCGTGTCGAATGGGGAGCCGACTACGTCCTCTTGGGAGAGGAAGGCTTTGACAACGACAACGACGGCCGGGTGAACGAAGACGGTGCCGGTGGCTACGACATGAATCGCAATTGGCCGGCAGACTGGATGCCCGGGTATATCCAGTATGGCGCAGGGGAATACCCCTTCAGTTACTCCGAAACCAAGGCCATCGGTCAGTTCCTCCTCGCTAAGACCCACGTTGCCGCCGTGCAGTCCTTTCATAACGCGGGAGGCATGATCCTCCGAGGTCCCGGTGCACCCGAGAGGAAAGGCTATTACGGATCCGCCGACCGAAGGGTCTATGACGCCATCGCCGAGGAGGGGGAAAAGCAGTTGCCCTTCTACCGGAAGATGATCATTCACGAGGATTTGTACACGGTGCACGGCGGGTTTGTGAACTGGACCGCTGAGGGATTGGGAGTGATTTCGTTCACCAACGAACTCTGGAACAGCGCTCAGGCTTTTGCTGAAGGAACGGATGGGGAGTGGTCTTTCGACGAGGGCACGTCCTCTTCTGAGAAGCGTTTGGTTTTTGACGATCTGCTCTTGTTCGGTGAGACCTACGTGGACTGGCACGAGGCGGAGCATCCTGACTACGGTGCGATTGAAGTGGGTGGCTTTAAGAAAATGACGGGGAGGACGCCGCCGACTTTCATGATCGAAGAGATGCTCCACCGAAATGCCGCCTTTTGCGTCTACCACGCGAGCCAACTTCCCAAGATCGAAGTCGTTTCCATGGATATTGATTCAGGTCCGGGAGAGGCCAGGGTCGTGACGGTCGAATTTCGCAATACACGCTGGATTCCAACCCGGACCGCCGTGGCGGCTGAAAAGGGTATAGGCATCCCCGATCGTGTCACCCTTGAGGGAGAAGACGTTGTCGTTCTCGCGGGAGGAACCGACGCGGATCGCTTTGATTTGACGCAATTTGATGCTGTTGAGGATGAACCCGCACGATTACTCCTCCAGAGGGGCATTCCCGGCCATGGGTCAGAAAGGGTACGGTGGCTCGTTCGTGGATCGGGCTCATTTCGGGTGACCCTGGTCACTGAGAAAACCGGGACCACGACAGTAGAAGGATCCCTCTGAAGAATTGGGCGGCCCAAAGGGGGGCCATCCGGAACTCATAATTCGTCGCGACCCCGTTCGATCCGGAGTGCTGATCGATGAGTCAGACCACAAAAAAATCTAAGGCAAGTGAAGTTCAGGCACCTCGAGGCCTGTTCATCATTAACAAGCCTTCCGGCATCACGTCCCGCAAAGCCCTCAATCAGGTGGAAAATCGGCTTGGCCTGCGGTCATTGGGGCACTGCGGAAGCCTTGACCCTCTTGCAACGGGGGTGCTGATTCTCGTTTCGGGCAAGGCTCGGAAACTCCAGGATCTCGTCGTCAAAGGTGAGAAGGAATATGACATGACGGTCGCTCTGGGCAGCTGCTCTGACACCGATGACGGAGAAGGAACGGTGGTCCCCGTCGAACCGGCGCCAGAGCCCCCTTCAGAGGAAACGGTTCGTCATGCTGTGGCGGGATTTGTCGGAGAAATTCTTCAGCGGCCACCGACCTATAGTGCGTTGAAGGTTGAAGGCCGGCGCATGCACCGTGAGGCGAGACAGGGTCGTCCCGTGGAAGCGGAGCCGAGGCTGGTGGTCATCCATGAACTCGAAGTCACCCGGTACGAGTGGCCCGAATTGGACATTGTCATGCGCTGTGGCTCGGGCACCTATGCGAGGGCGCTGGCTCGGGACTTGGGAGAGACTCTGGGGACGGGAGGGTATATGTCTCGTCTCGTGCGCACTCGCGTTGGGTCTTTGGATCTGGACAGGGCATTCTTGCCGGATGAGGTTTCCGTGGACGACATGCTGGGGATCGAAGAGGTCCTCAAAGACATGCCTCGGATTAATGTTCCGCTGGAGCAACGCCACCTCCTCATGCGTGGTCAGACGTTGCGAACTCCCACTGGATTTCCCACAGAGGAGCCCTGCTTTGCCTGGGTTGGAGGGGAAGTTGTGGCTGCGGTGACTTTCGTCGCAGGGGGCGGGCAGTTCAGAAGCAAACGTCTGCTCGTCTGAAGATCCGCCTTCGTTGAAGGCGACGGGTCATGAGAGGAGAGAGGCCCAGGAGGGTGCAAGAATCTGGCGCAGGTGTTCTGTTGTTTCCACCGTGTTTTGACTGGGGGAACCGATTCGGTGGGTGGGCGCGTCTTCTCGATCGACCAATGCTGTGAGCCCGGCTCGAACCCCAGCCACCACGCCCTTTGGATCGTAACCGCCCTCCAGCGCCGCGACGAGGCGTCCGGGGCAGGCCTCCTGCGCCCAACTCTGGAAAAGACGGAAGAGGGCGGAAAAGCCCTCTTCTGTTACGGAGAGCCCCCCGAGGGGATCTCGATGCCATGTGTCAAAACCGGCCGAAACTAAGATGAGGTCGGGAGCCCAGGATCGCACCACCGGATCGACGATGTGGCGATACAGATGGAGAAGGTCTCCATCTCTGGCTCCTTCAGAGAGGGGGAGGTTGATGGTGTATCCCTCTCCCTTTCCCTTCCCGATTTCATCGACGGCCCCTGTTCCTGGATAGAAGGGATAACGGTGGCTGGAGATGTAGAGAACGTCATGGCGTTCCTCGAAAACGTGCTGGGTCCCGTTGCCGTGGTGCACATCAGGGTCCAGGATCAAGACTCGGCGGCAATCTCCTTCTGCGATGGCATGGGCTGCTGCCACGGCCACGTTATTGAAAAGACAAAACCCCATGGATCCCTGGGCTTCGGCGTGGTGGCCTGGAGGGCGAACCAGAGCAAAAGCCCCTGAGGCCTGCTGATGGATCACGGCCTCCACTGCTTGAACAACGGCTCCGGCCGCATGGAGCGCGATTTGGTAACTCATCGCCGAGGTGGTCGTGTCGACATCAAGCTGACCTCGCTCGAGACCTTCTGTCGCAGCGACACGGTCTACGTGAGAGGGAGTGTGGATCCGTTGGAGTTCGCTGGAAGAGGCGGGGCGTGGTGCGACGCTTCTCGTCCCAGGAATCGGGGTGTCGTCCAAAGACGCATGGACTGCCGCGAGGCGTGCGGGATTGTCGGGGTGCCCGGGACCCGGATCGTGGTGAAGGAATTGTTCGTCCCGAATGACCAGGGTGTCCATGGCGCTCGGTTTCCGGTGGGGGCTATGTTTCTCGGACGAACTCCATCTCGCCGTTGGGGAGGAAGTAGACGATGAGCATTCGCCCGCCTGTCACCGTCGGTACGTGGACGGAGTCAGGGGGGAAGACAACCCATCCTTCTGGGTGATCGTCGAAGAGGGGGCTTCCTTCGACGGCAAAGCAAAGATTGATTTCCCCCTTCGGGTGCCTGTGAAGCGGGCCGGCTCCCGCCATCCAGACGGCATCCACAGACAGGTGGTGTGGCGTGTCCTCTGGCTTTGCGAGGCGAGACCACTGGAGGGCTGGCTCACCCCGGTCGCAGATGACCCCCTCCTCGACGGCAGCGACGAGAGCCTGACCCAACGCGACAGTTCCTGGCCCGTCGAACGGATAGGTTTCCTGCAAGGTGGTGACGGCTTCTTGAGGGTTGCTCGGGTCGATTGCCGCCGCCGCTTCCATCGGGGCATCCAGCAGGTTGAGGAGGTTCTCGATACTGGTCATGGGGACGGGAGGCTAGGAATCAGACAGGACCTTGATGGCCCAATCCACGTGGGCTTCGATGTCGCTCACCTTCTCTGCCTGCTCCACAGTCCCTGAGGAATCCAGGATGTAGGAGATCCGGTCAGGGTATTCAGCGTCGCCATCCTTGGCTGTTCCGTACGCAACGGACATCGCCTTGGATGTGTCACAGAGGAGGGGGAAGGGAAAGTCAAACTTCTCGGCGAAGGCACGATTGTCTTCGGCGCTGTCAAAAGAAACTCCGTAGATGGCGGTGCCTTCTCCACTGTCTTGGATTCGATCACGGAATCCGCATCCCTGGATTGTTCAGCCAGGGGTGTCTGCCTTGGGGAACCACCACAGCAGGACTCTGCGCCCTTTCAGGTCATCAAGGGTGACGGTGTTTCCAAGGTGATCCTCGACAGAAAAATCAGGGGCCGGATCTCCGGCCTTGAGCATGGAAGACTTGCCGAACAGCATCGTGTTTACTCCGTCAGGAAGGATGGAGGGTCAGAAGACCGAGGATGTCCTCGATTCCCCCTGTCAGGATGAAGTCAGCGCCTGCCTCGCGCAATGTATTCTCTTTTCCGACGCCTCCCAAAACGCCGATCGCTCCGATGCCCGCGGCCACGCTCGCTTCCATATCCGCTGCGGTGTCTCCCACCATCAAGGTGTTTGACGAGGAGACTCCAAGGCGCTGTGCGGCAAGAAGAAGGCTGTCGGGGGCAGGTTTTGGCCGTGGAGTCGCGTCCCGGCCGATCACCACCTGGATGAAAGGATGCAGGTCAAACTGGTCGAGGGCCTGCTGGCCATCTTCGGTGAGACGCAAGGTGACCAGGGCGAGGAGAATGTCGGCTTGCTGCAGGGCCTCAAGAGTCTTGATGACCCCCGGAAGGAGGATCGTTCTTTCCTGAATGTCCTGTCCGTAGAGGCCTGAAAATGTCTTGGAAAGAACTTCAGGTCGAGACGACCCCATCAACCGCCATGTTTCAGTCGGCGAGGTCCCGATCCGATCGGTGAGCCACTGGCGAGTGGGAATCTCCAGCCCTTCCTTTTCGGCGAGGTCCAAGACGGAATCGACAATTGCTTCCTGTGCGTCGACGAGGGTCCCATCCAGATCAAAAAGAATGGCATCGGGGCGATTCATAAAGGGCATGGTATCGCCCTTTCCAAGGGGATCAGAAGAAGGATTTGTCGGCTTGGGAGTCGCGGCGGAGCGGCTTGGGATAAAATAGAGAGACGTGATTCTTTTCCAGAAACCCATCTTTCGATTTGCTCTCCGGACCTACTTTTGGAACGGGGAAGGACTTTGCCTGGGCATTCTGGTCCTGGCCATGGAGTTGCTGGGTCCTCGCACCGCCGGAGATGTCCACGACATTCCCTGGGTCCTGTCGATGGCCCTGCTCGCGATGTTCGGAATCTCTCTCATTCAGTACCGGTCCATGCCTTTGAGTCAATCGATCATGCGGAGAGGACTTGGCGCTCTCGCCGCGCTTCGCTCGCGCCTCGTTCTCAATCTTGGATTGGATTTTCATCCTTCTCAAACCCCCGCACCCCCTCCATTTGCAGCGCTTCGTCGAGGCATCTTGCGACTGGTCCTCGTGGTTCTTGCGGTGCTTCCCGTTCCGGGGGTGTTGCGTGGCCTTGTTGAGGTGACAGTTGTTCCCGGGCTGTACACCATCCATGTGTTGCTGCTTGGTTTGGTCTGGGCGGTTCTCCTTGCGGGCATCGCCGTGGCGATCCCCATCTCCATTCTCATCATCCTTGAAATCACGCGCAGTCGCTTCCGGATGGAGGGAGCGCTCCGCTTGATGACCTCACTCTGTTCACTGGGAGCCGTGGGCGGGCTTCTTTGGCTGCTGAACAGTTCAGTGGGAATGACGGGCTGCCTCGGAGCATTGGTCTTTGCCTGCCTGTTGCCCTCGGTGGTGAGAACGGTCGAGCCGTCCCGAGCTCCATGGCTCAATCTGTCTTTGGGGAGTTCCGGAAGGGTTAAAACCACCAGCCTGAGTGATCAGATTCGAGACGGCACTCGCCTCATTGCTCTGGAATCCGTCGTGATTCTTTGCCTTCTCCTGCCAGGGGGGGGAGGAAGTGGCAATCTCGCTGTGACGGACTTTCTTCTCGCCGTCTACGGCTGGTCTACGGCTTGGATGCTCATCGGCGGGTTCATGATCTTTGTCGGCGAGTTCAATCGACGTCGTCGACTCTTTGACCCCGCTTTTTCTAGGAGTCGCGTGCTCTGGGCAGTTCCCGGCGATGAGGCGGAGTCTTTGGAAACGGAACGCCAGGCCATCGAAGAGGCGGGGTGGCGTCTTGTGGTGAGCGAACGGCTTCCTCATTCCGAAGACGCCGACCTGCTGGTCGGGCTTCCGCCCGGGCTGGTCCTTCCGGGAAACGTTCCGCTTGCTCGGGTTCCTCCAGCTCTCTTCCTCCTTTCCAAGGAGCCGGGAGTGGCGTTGCAACAGGCTGACGAGGAGGACAAGGCGGCTCGGTGCCGTGCGGGCCTTGAGCAGATGCTGGCTTCAGGACGGCCTCATTCGTCGGAGAGAAATGAAGGGACATTTCTTGTCCCCCACTGTTGGCTGGTTGTCGGCTTGACGAGAGACAACGACCGCAGGGGAGGAGAACGTCCGGCCCCCCCGACGATCGGGCTGACCTATCAGGCCGTGTTAGGGACGCGTCTTCGCCGCTTCTTCAGTGAGGTGATGTCTCGAGCGGATGTTGATGTCCTCTACGTGGAAGACGCTGTGACTTCCCTCCAGGTGGGGGAGGTTTTGCAGATTCTTTTCGATCGGCATATCGCTCGTGAAACTCCCGAAGCGATCGGCGAGCACGACTTCATGGGGCTCCAGGGGGTCCGGGTCGTGATTCACAACGTTGACCCGGAAGAGGGTGGGATCGAAGGGGTCGATGCCCATCTCACTCGCCACGCGATCTCCCGTGCCCGGATTCTCATCATCAGCAAGGACCGCAACGACGGAGACGACGGAGACGGCCCCTCCTCAGAAGGGGAGTCTTCGGACCTGTGGCTGAAAGATGCGCTGAGGGACCTGTTCCCTTCCAGCCTCGTGAAGTAACCCCCTTTTTTTTCTCCTGGGCTAAGATCGGGGGCGATGAGCCTTTTTCTCACCCTCCTGATGCTCAGCCTCGCCACCCTGCCTCCGGCCCAGGGGACGGACCCGGCCACGCCCCTTGACGGTTTTGGGGTGCTCGAGGTCCTCGACATCCCCGTCAGCCTTTCCGACGGATGCTCGACTTTCATGGATATTCGCTATCCGGATGTGGCAGCAGGCCCAGCCGGCTGGCCCACAGTCGTCGTGATTCACGGTCTAGGCGGCAGCCGGAAGGGAATGGCTGGGGAGTCCGTCCTCTGGTCATCCGTCGGTTATCTGTCGATCGCCTACGACGTCAGAGGCCAGGGAGACGCTGGGCCGGCAACCCCGACGTCCTGTGGATCGACCTTCATGGGGCTACGGGAACGGATCGATCTAGGAGAGGTCATCGAGGCGGCGTTGGCAGCGACGCCTGGTCTTTCAGATCCCATGCGGATCGCCGTGACCGGACAGTCCCAGGGCGGGGCCCATTCCTGGATGGCCGGGGCCTTTGGCGGGCAGACCTATCCACCGAATCCCTGGAATAGCGGTTCTTTTCCGCCTGTCGCGGCGGTGATTCCTCAGTCTGCCGGGCCTGACTTCCCCAATATTTTTGTTCCGCAGGGGAAAGCGACGATCCCTCAGGTTGTCAAGGCTGTCTCATCGGTGCCTTCCAATGTGGTTTACGACGCCCAGTACACAGCTGCCCTGTTTCAGCTTCTGCTGGCGGAGGATTACGCCGGGCTTTGGGCCTTCCACAATGCCCCGGAGCGGAACCCACTGCCGGGCATTCTCACCACCGATACGCCCCTGCATATGCAACTGGCATGGGATGACAGTTGGTTTCCTGCCAACACGGCTGTGGAGGCATGGAATGCCATGGTCCCGGCCACACCTCGACAGGCCTATCTTGGAACGGGGGGGCACGGGACTCCGACAAATGCCACGGAGACTGAATGGCGATGGCTTCTTCGAAAAAACTGGCTGGATGTGCATCTGAAGGGTGCGTCTTCTATGGGCGGCGGACTCGCTTTGTGCGCCATCACCCCCGAAGACGAGCAGGAGTTTCTCGATCCAGAGAGCGTTTGGGATCACCGAAACGTGGAGATCTGGCCTCCTTCCCGGGGGGAGGTCTGGAGGCTTTACTTCCGAGAGAGCGGGCATCTCAGCGAGCAGGCCGCGACGGGACCTGAGGCCCCGGAGATTCTGACTCATGCTGTTGCGCCTGGCATCACCATCTCCGACTACATCCAGCAGGTCCCGCCCCTCTTCGACGTCCTTTCCTGGATGCCTCTGAGTCGGTTTGACTACCTTTCCCAGCCGCTGTTGGAGGACAAGGAGATGCTCGGTGTGGTTCAGGTGCACCTTGAGGTCTCTTCTCCTGACCTCCGCTACCAGTTGCACGGGGCTCTTTACGATATTGCGCCGGACGGTTCCCAGCGCATCGTGTGCAGGGGGTTTGGCTTGGTCCGGGATGATCTTCCGCCCGGTTCTAACGCCATTGATTTTCCTTTGAGCGCGCAGGGCTATGTCTGGCGGGAAGGCCATCGGGTCGCCGTTCGGCTACAGAATCTCGCGGTCTACGGCAATTCTCTCTTCATGGTGCCCTACTTCGATGACGCCACAGTGGCGATTCGCCACGAAATGGGTGCAGAGTCTTGGATTGATCTTCCGCTCATCCCTTGGGAGAGGCCGAGCCTGGTCGCGGGCTTGCTCGAGCCAAGCCTTTCCCATCCGGAGGATGTCGATCTCGCCCTGTTTGGAACCTCCGCCCTGGAATCCGAACTCTATCTCGTCTTAGGCAGTGTGAGCGGGACCTCGCCCGGATTGCCCTTAGGGATGGACACCCTTCCCCTCAATCCGGATTTCCTCACCGATTTGATGATCTACTATGCCAACAGCGGTTCCTTCCAGAACACCCTCGGCACGCTTTCGCCCAAGGGCGGGGCAAAGGCGACCTTCGTTTTGCCCGCCGGTTTGGACCCCGCCTTAGCGGGCCTTGAAATCCACTTTGCGGCCTTAGCGCGCGATGGTGGCCCTCTCATCGCGAGCAATGCGGTCACCGTGACACTCGTTCCCTGAAGTTTCTTCTCAGGGAAATGCGGGGTTTTTGATCACCCCTTCTCATTGCCGAAGGGGTTCGCGAGTTCCCCCTCGTCGTTGATGATGAAGACCAGTGAAAGGTTGTCCTGCTCCCCGACGATTTCGCGCGTAATGGTCTGGAAGGCATCCTCTCCATGCTCGGAAGCGAGGGTGAAGGTCCATATTCCAGGAGACATGCCTTCGAAGGCGAAGTCGCCCGTTTCTGAGTCCACGCCCGTCGAATCTCGAGCGCCGTTTTCTTCCCGGGCAATTACCCACATCCATGCAGGATTTTCCTCAATGCCGGCGAGGGTGACCGAACCGGAGACAGGAATCGCGGGACGTACCCTTAGTTCGACATTCATGACTTTCTGGAGTTCTCGAATCTCGATGACGTCCGAACGAGTGGAGACGTATCCGTCGGCCCTTGTCTGGAGGGCATAGGTTCCCTTGGCGATCGGCTCGATCACAAAGGCCCCGTTCTCGCCGGCCATGCCGTTGGGCTGGCCCCATCGCCGGCTTTCATCTCCCTCGGGTGCGGCTGTGACGTAGGCTCCAGGAATCGGGCGTCCGTCGATGTCAGAGACGACACGGCCCGAGACGGATCCGGTTCGAAGGTCGAGATTGACGAAGGCTCGCTCCCCTGGTTTGACGTTCACCGGGCGCCAATCCACCGTCCCGCCGAAGAAGTTGTTCCGTTCTCCGGCCATGATTTGGAGAGTGACTTCCCCTGCGGCCACCATCCCCAGATCAAAAAATCCATCCTGATCGACGCTGCTGTTGCGTCGCAACTTGCCCCAGGTGAGGATCCGCCACCCTTCGCCGGGGAGGCCATTCACGGTGAGGCGTCCTGAAAGGTAGCCGGTCTCGATATCCCCGTAGGCCGATCCCAGAATCAAGGCGATGTCGGTTGTTTCTCCTGGAAGAACCTCGACCTCGGCGGTGGCCAACGGGGACTGGGAAATGCTCATCCACCAATTGGTCATATCGAGATCGACAAAGGTGTTGGCGTCTCGTGCTTCAATCTTCCAGTCACCGGGGTCTACCCGGTCAAAGGAGAAGGAGCCGTCAGGTCTGCAGATGGTTGTGCGAGGCATGTACGAGTCCATGCCACCATCATCTTTTCTTTGTTCATCGCCAATGCGGGAAACTCGACCCTGTTGGGAGAGAACCAGGAGAATGGGCACCGAAGGTGGCATGCCATTATCTACAGCCAGTCCGGTGATGGTTCCGCCGAAATCGAGGGCGACTTGAAGCGTGTTTTCCTCGGAAAGATCTACCTCGGCGGTGGTGATGGCGAGGGCGGGGTGGCTCACTGTGACCTCATGTTCTCCAGGGGCGAGCCTCCTGAAGATGGCGAGTCCCTGCTCGTCGGTCCGGATGGAAGAGAGGGGAAATTCCGGCATCAATCGCAGCCAGGAATCGTCTTTGGCAAACACGTCCACCTTCGCCCAGTGCACAGGGCTTTCATCTCCCGCGCGAACGACGCTCACGGTGAGTGTTTCTGCGGGAAAGAGGGTGACTAGGTGAGCACTTTCTTGGTCTCCCTCTGAGAGGTCGATTTCTGCAGTTTGGTCCGCATAGCCTGCAGCTTGGACTGTGACGTGCCAGTTGGTGGGGGTGAGGTCCTCGATTTGGTACATCCCCGGCTCGATTTCTTCCGTTTTTCTCGTCAAGTTGGAGGGGGGAAGAATAAAAAAGGGTGCGTCGTCTTCTGGGGT
>JAZALG010000095.1:0-7262 GCA_036229545.1 Planctomycetota bacterium
TCCTTCTCCTTGCAGGGATCATTTTGATTCTCGCAGGACTGGTGGTTTGGCTGACCCCCATAATTGGAGGAGCACCACTTCTGTATCTCTTAGGCGGAATACTGCTCGCTGGAGCCAATCGACACATCGCTCGGTGGCTAAATGTCCAAGAGCAAAAATTGCCAAACAAACTCCGCCGGCTCCTTCGCCTCACGATGCTTCGGAAACAACATCATCCCGACAAGGCTGAAACCACCGAACCCAAAACGTACCGTCAGGACGTTCCCGGTCAATCCAAACACACAACCCCTTGACCCTTTCCATGGACAAACTCAAGACCGACTGCCGCCACTTTCACAGCGACCGGCCCTGTGCACCTCACAAAGAGACCGGAGTGATCTGCTCCTCTTGCACAGAAGACTATGACCCCATTAAGACGCGCATCCTTTTGGTCAAACTGAATGCTGTAGGAGACGTTCTGAGAACGACCTCACTCCTCCCCGCCATCCACAGGCAATGGCCCGATTCTCACGTCACATGGGTCACGGACCCTTCCGCTGTCACACTTTTCAGCGGGAACAGCCTCGTGGATCGCGTCCTCCTCTATGAGGGGCACCTTCCCATCGAACTGCAGACAGAACAGTTCGATATCGTCCTGAGTCCGGATGCGTCGGCAACTTCCTGCGCCATCGCCCACGCAGCGAAGGCAGATTCCATCAGAGGCTTCGACCTCGATGAAACCCAGGGGACTGCAGTCCCTCTGTCAGAGGCCGCCGAACGATGGATGGAAATGGGCCTTCGGGACGACATCAAGCGGTCCAACCGCCGCACCTACCAGGAACTCATGGCAGATGTCCTGGACATCCCCTACGACAAGGAACGTCCTATCCTTGCCCTCACAGAAGAGGACAAAGCCGCTGGAAGATCTCTTCGCAAAAACCACCCCCCCTCGGGGGGAGGAAAGATTATCGGCATCAACACAGGTGCCGGGAGCCGTTGGCGCTACAAACGATGGACTGAAGAGGGCATTGCAGGCCTCATCAATCAACTCCATCAAGAGGGACATCGAGTTTTCCTCTTAGGTGGCCCTGAAGAACAAGAACGCAACGCCCACCTGGCCTCCTCAGTGGAAGGTGCCGCCATTGACACCGGCTGCGATCACGGTCTGAGGTCCTTCGCGGGCATCATCGATGTCTGTGATGCCATGGTCACAGGAGACACGCTCGCCCTGCACATCGGTCTTTCCCTTTCCGTCCCCGTCGTCGCACTGTTTGGCCCCACGTCTCTCCATGAAATCGAAGTCTTTGAGACAGGGCAACGCCTCGCCGGCGATGTGGAGTGCCTGTGCTGTTACCTCCCCGACTGTGATGTGCAGCCCAATTGCATGGAGTCCCTCTCGCTGGACACCGTCGCGTGAGCCCTCGACAAGCTCCTGGAGACCCCGGCAAGGTGAAAATCGTTGTCACCGTTCCGACCTATAACGAGATCGAGAACATTGAGTCCCTGATCGCTGAGATCTTGGCCCAGGACGACCGCATCGAAGTTCTCGTGGCTGACGACGATTCGCCCGACGGCACCTGGCAAACTGTCGCGGCCCTCGCCATCACGGAGCCACGTGTGCATCTTCTCCATCGGAAAACCATGCGGGGGCGAGGACATGCCGGCAAGGCAGCTTATCAGTGGGCCATCGAAAAGGGAGCCGACCTCGCCTTTGAAATGGATGCTGACTTCAGCCACCACCCGACGCACCTCCCCGCCATGATCGATGCTCTCACAGACCACGACGTCGTTCTCGGAAGCCGCCAAGTCGAGGGCGGAGAGGACACCCGCCCCGCGATCCTTCGTCGCTGGCTCACTCGAGCCAGCAATCTCTATGTCCGAACTCTCCTGGGCCTCCCCGTGGCCGATTGCAACTCGGGTTTTCGAGGCTTTCGGAAGGAAGCCCTGATCGCCGCGGGCATCGATGCCGTGTTCTCTCCTGGTCCAGCAATCGTGCACGAACTTCTCTTTCGAGCCCGCCTTGCAAGATGCACCATGACTGAGATTCCCATCACCTTCGTCGACCGCGATAAAGGCGAGTCGACCCTGACCTTCGCAACCCTTCTGCGGTCATATGTCACCATTCTTCGTCTTCGGTCCATGGCCTGGACAGGCAAACTGGCACCGCCATCCAAGGGTTCCTAATCTGAAACCATGCTGTCCGCACGTCAAAACTGGGCTGCCCTGTTCATCCTCTCGGCGATGCCCCTCCTTCTCGGCACCACGAGTTGTTCCGAGCCTGCCCCTTCCCCTCCCAATGTCCTCCTGATCACACTGGACACCTGTCGGGCAGATCACCTCGCCCTGTACGGATCCGAGCGCAACACCATGCCCGCCCTCGAAGATTTCGCGAAGGAGTGTGTCGTCTTTTCCTCCGCCTTCAGCAACAGCTCTTTCACCCCCCCCTCCCACGCCTCCCTGATGACCTCTCGCTACCCAGCAGAGCACGGCCTGCGCTATTGGAATCGGCGTCTTGCAGAGGTGCCTACTGCGGCTTCTCTGTTTGCTAGCCAGGGGTATCGCACGGGAGCGTTCAGCCCCCTTCCCACACTGTTCATCATCGGGCTCGACCGTGGTTTTCAAACAACGGCAGGCCCCGAGCCGGACATCGAGCACCCCGTCTATCCCCTCGGAGACGGGGAAGCCGTCAACCGGCACGCACTTCCCTGGCTCACCGAGGAAGACGACCGCCCCTTCTTCGCCTGGGTCCACTACTACGATGCGCACAGAATCTACGGCCGTCAGGGGGCCGAGTACCGCGACCGCTTTTCTGACTTTGAAGATAAAAACGTTGGAGGAACGGAAGACTGGTACCGGCTCACTCCCGACAAGCGTCAACGCCTGGGAATCACCAAGGAGCAAGCCCGATACCTCGAAGACCGCTACGACGGCGGGTTGTCATACCTCGATGAACAGGTGGCCTTCCTCCTCGATGATCTTCGATCAAAAGGCATTCTTGAGGAAACGATCGTCGTGATCACCGCCGACCATGGCGAAGTCATGGATGAGTATGATGGAGAGTGGTTCTCGCACGACCCATGGCTCGTGGATGAAAACATCCATGTTCCCCTCCTCCTTCGTCTGCCCCATGGTGCCCACCGAGGATTGCAGATCGATGCTCTTGTGGAGGGAGTCGATATCCTCCCCACCCTGCTCTCCTTGAGCGGCCTCCAGGTCGGAGTACAAGACTTCTCGGGGAATGACTTGTCTTCCCTTCTGTCGGGAAAACCTTCAATGCGCAGTTACGTTTTCGCGGATCGGATGGGTGACGACAGGCCAAAGGCTGACATCTCGGACAAACAACGCCGCAGGAGCCGGGATCGAACGGCCATGATCCGCTCCTCCACCCACAAGTACATCCGCTATCTCGATCGAGCGCCAGGATCGGATGAAGCCCTCTGGGCCATCGGCCAGGAAGGCCGAGACATCCGCCAGACAAACCCCCGACTCCTGGACGATATGCGCAAGGCCTTCTCCGACAAGATTCGCGCCATGGAAACATCCGACACAGAAGGTCAGTCATTAGATCAGGACCTTGAAAGTCTCTTACGGCAGCTCGGCTATGTAGGCGATGACGGATGACGGATCGCCGAGCCACTCTACTTCTATGGATCTTGGCGCTGATCTTTCCAGTCGGATCTCTTCTGCAACCGTGGATTCTTCCCTCACGATCCAACATGCCAGAAGCCCCCAGGCACATCGTGGCTCCGCAGATCCTCATCACCATCCCAGGTCTTCCCGCCGGTCGACTCGGACACCTGGGCAACAAAAACTCGGTCAGTCCGGGAGTGGACCGCATGGCTGAATGCGGAACAACTTTTTTGACGGCCTACGCCGACGCCAACCACGAAATCCCCTCCACTGTCAGCCTCATGGTCGCGGAGCCTCCTTCCGTTCATGGTGTAAAAGAAAAGGGAGACACCCTTCCCCCTGCCTGGATGACCCTCGCCGAACGATTCTCAATGGCGGGCTATCTCACAGCAGCGTTTCTGGGCAACCCGGATCTCGCAAACCGAGGTTTGGAACAAGGGTTCGACACCTTTTCCGTCGGAGACCGCAGATCCGCACAAGACCTTCTCGAACAGGCCATCGCCTTCCTCGATGGCGCAGAGCCATCTCGCACATTCCTCTGGATCGATCTCGCCGATCTCCTCCCCCCCTATGGGGGTGCAGACTTTAACCCTCGCGCCTTTGCTCCGGACATCCCCCCGGGATTCGGGGATACCGCAGAGGACTACGGACTGTTCCCTGCCGACTATGTGAAAAGGGGTTGGAGCCGCCAGGAGGCGAAGTGGCTCTCCAGTCGATTTGATGCCGCTCTCGCGTCTCTCGACTCTGCCCTGACGACCTTTATGGAGAAACTCGAAGACCGAAATCTTCTCGAACTGCATACCGTGACCCTCGCAGGAACCTGCGGTGCCAGACTCGGAACAGGTCCCGGCCCTGTAGGGAGCAGAGGAGTCGATCTCTCCGAACCATCCATCCGGGTTCCGCTTCTTGTCCGTTTACCAGCCCAGCATGTTCGAGGACTCCGTCTTCGTCGATTCGTCCAGATCTCCGACATCGGCCCCACTCTCCTCGATCTGGCCACCTCCAACGAGTGGGATGGAGCTTTTGGCCAAAGTCTCATGGAGGTCATTCGTCTCCAGCAACGCGTCCGCAACCACGCTTTTTCGGAAGGCCTCCTTCACCGTCCTGACGGCACGAGCCGGCAAGCCACAGCACTCACCTACACCACCAATCAAACCACCTATAAAGCCGTGGTCGCAGACGACGGGGAGGTACTCCAATTCTTCCATCTGTCCCAGGATCCGATTGAGAGAGCACCCCTCACCCTCCAACCTGGTCAAAAACAAGACCTGTTGAATCGATTCTCCCAATGGCGCCGTCCAAATCAGGACGGCTAGCCAAGCGTTTCAGCGAACACGGAAGGAAGCCTCTCCCTCTTCGCTCTGCTCGGACGTCATCACATCGAGAAGAGCCTCCACCCGATCTCCCGGGGAGAGATTCCACAGGAGAATCGTGTCATTGATCGATCCCACAGGGTCGACGCCATCGAGCCACCGATAGTTCTGGGGTAATCGGGCGTACCACGCCGTATGCACGGCCACCCACCCTTCGATGGGGTCAAAGGTCTTCTCGTGTCCAAACGTCGGGGTGTACTGCACGCCCCA
Organism: Planctomycetota bacterium; assembly: GCA_036229545.1. Taxonomy (GTDB): domain Bacteria; phylum Planctomycetota; class B15-G4; order B15-G4; family B15-G4; genus JAZALG01. Next base: position 5,193 of record JAZALG010000095.1, read on the forward strand.
GGCCTCCGCATCGCCCGTCCCGTAGTAGTCGTAGGCAATGTGATCGACATCGTTGTCTTTCATCCAGCGCCCCAGGGCCGCCGTGTCCTGACCCCAGTCATCCCCGATGACTGAGATTTTCCAGCCGTCGGACGGCCCCCCGCACCATTCGTTGAAGTAGTTGAGGTTATGGGGCTGTCGCACGATGGATGCGACCAGGCACCAGAGGAGAAGAGCGGAAAGCGGACGGTGAAGATTCACCAATCCGGGCCCCAGCCTCCACACCGCCACGCCGTAGGCGATCGGAAGCAAGAGCGGGAAAAGAACTCTCCACGACTCCGTCCGCTCCGGGCTAAACCACAAGACGCAGGCAAGAGACACCACCGTGACCAGCAGAGCACCCCGTCTCGCGTCGGAAGAAGGAACGTCCCGCGCGTTTCGGTCCGCAAAGGCTCGAGAAGCCGAAACGCAGAGGAAGGGAACGACAGGAAGGAGGTACTTGAACCCCAACTGCACCTGGGCCTGACTAAAAATGAGAAACAAAAGGAGCGGAAGGCCATAGAGAGCCGTTTCGGGAATCCACCCCTTCCAAGATCGGCGCCAACCCCACCACCCCAACAGGAGCAGAAGAGTGAGGGCCTCGGGATTCTTGACCAACCAGGTCACGAGATAAAAGTCGGAAAAGCCCCCCTTGGCCACTTCTCCCCGGAAATAGGTCGGATGCCCCGCCGCAGCATGGGCCATTTGAAGATCGATGCCCTTGAGGAAGGTCAGAAGGGGAATCTTCCCGTCCTCCCCGAACAGAGACTCCAGAGTCTCCTGCATCCCGGCAGTCCCAAAAACAACGTCTGAGGCCTCGCCTCTCGTGCTGAAACGCACGTGCTCCTGCGCCTCCGCCAGAGATCGAGCCTCACCCAAGTAAAGAATCCACAGGATGCCCAGAGCTGCGCATCCCCCTAAGAGTCCCTGTACGAGGAGGATCGGCCGACGACGACTCAACGCTCGCACCACCACCATCACGGCGATCACCGGTAAGAGGGGCAAAGCCGTAAACTTCGAGCCCAGGGCCAGGCCTAAGGTCACCCCCATCCAGGCGAGACTCGCAGGTTTGTCGGTCTGGAGCCATCGCCAGACGTGGTACAGGCAGGCGAAGATCCAAACCGTGCCCGCAAAATCAGTGGCTGCCACACGACTGTGGGCCAAGATGTTTGGATTGCTGACAAACAGGGCCAGGGCGACAAGGCCCGCCTTCCAGCCCCAGGCAACCGTCGCCCATCGAAGGACATAGGCCCCCAGCACAAGACCCATCACAACTCCGCCGAGGCGGGCAAGAAACAACATCACATGAGGGTCAGCATGTGGCTGGTGGAACAGAAACGCCATGGCGATGCCCGTTCGCGTCTGATAATCGTCGGGCAACACGACATCGAGGGCGAGAAGAGGCAGGCCCATCAGGAGTTTGGCAAGGGGGGGGTGTTCCCGGTTAAACGAGAAGTCCCCCGTCGCCACATAGGAGTAACCGGACAAGATGTACATGGGCTCGTCGTAGGTATCTGACTTCACCCAAGCCCCCCAGAGAGAAAGGGCTGCAAAAGTGACCAACAGACCCGCCGCACAGGAACGTGCCCAGGCTGGTGCAGAAGGGGTGTCTTGCGGCCCTGGTGTGGTCACGTTGCTGATCGTCGCAAAGCCAGCCATTCCGAAACAGACCGTGCTGTTGTGTGCAGATTGATTGTCCCGCTAGGCTTCATAGATTCTGGAGGTAAAGAATGCCCAGAGTGGCTGTTGTCGGTGCATCGACCAATCGGTCGAAATTCGGAAATATCTCCCTGCGCGCTCACATTCGACAGGGATGGACGGTCTATCCCATCCATCCCACAGAATCTCTCATTGAAGATCTTCCGGTGTTTTCGACCCTCTCCGAGGTACCCGAACGCCTCGACCGCATCTCCGTCTATCTTCCTCCTCCGAAGACGCTGCAACTTCTCGATGAAATCTGCGCCACTCCCCACGAAGAACTCTGGCTCAATCCGGGAAGCGAAGATGCTGAGGTCATCGAGAAAGCCCGGCAACTCAACCTTGTTCCGATTC